>CAIZMQ010000113.1 GCA_903934135.1 uncultured Verrucomicrobiota bacterium | reverse complement strand
GTTCCGAGGCTTCTACCGCGCCAATCGCTCACTGGAATTTCTTTGGTTTCATGTGGAAGGTGAAAGGTTCGGCCTGAGAACCGCGCTGCCTTTTTGCTGGATAGACGTGGCCCGCACGCTATCGCTTGTCTCCACCGCACGTCAGTTTCTGGAGGAGAGCCGCATCCCGGAGTCTGATCGTTCTTTGGTACTCCTGCGGTTGAGTCAACTCCTGGAAATTCATTTGTATCGGTTGGTGCAGGGATTCGGCATCGACCCCCGGATCGAGTTCGGTCGCGAGAAACTTCGGCTCGCGTTGCGTCAGGTAGAGACGGAAATTGCCAAGGACTGGTCGGTCCCGGCGCTGGCCCGGGCCGCCGGGCTTTCCGTTTCCAAACTCTATCGCGAAGCCCGCGTGCACTACCGCAAACGTCCCGGTGCGATGATCGAAGAGGTGCGCATCCGGCATGCCTCGGAGTTGCTGGCCCATTTCGACCACAAACTCCAACAGGTCGCCGCCATGACCGGCTACGCCGATCCATTTTCCTTTTCCCGCGCCTTCAAGCGAGTCATGGGGATCAGTCCGAGCGATTATCGGAGCCGGCATGAAAAGAAAGCTTCCTCGAAAAGTCGCGCCAAAGATCGGGCTCATGCGGAGGGGGTTGACCCTCCCAAAAAACGTCAGGCTGCCCGCGGTAACCTGAGTTCATGAGGAATTGTCCGGGCCGCCTTGGCGCTATGCACGCTGGAGGAAAGCGCCGTAGCCGAAGCAAGCATTAAAGCAACTTCCGTCGGACTTCTTCCCGACGCTTCAAGCGCGGAAGCCGCGAATATCCGCGTCGTGGTCATCTCTTCCCACGTAACTGTCCCCATCGGGATGAATGTAACACTCCTCTTTTTGGCCGGAGGCCCACGCCAACTGCAGGATTCTTCCGCGACATTCCCATCGGCCTTGCGCTCCGCGACGATCACGCAGGGTTCCGTCACTTCGGAATTCCACTTGGGGGGCATCCCGCCAGGCGACCTGATGGATCCAAGGTCCCTCCATGCTCGGCGGGACTTCGCGATGCGGCCGGGTCAGAACCTCGCCCACCAAGGGCCAACCGTCCTCCGACCAGAACATGGGACGCACTTGCAAATCCCGCGAACTCTCCATCAGGGTGTGGTTGACGAAAACATCAAACCAGGGGCACTCGTCGACCAAGGCCCCGTTGTGGCCGTTGCCGCGATACCTTCCATACGAGGCAATCACCGTCGTTCCGCCGTTGCCAAGCAGGGGTCGGCCCATCCGGTCAAGGTAAGGTCCAGTGATCCGGTCGGCCCGCCCGACCACCACATGGTAATTGATCTGATCGGCCAGCGAGACAAACAGATAAAAGCGCCCGAGTTTGTGGATGATCATCGGACCTTCGATCCCGGGTCCGTAATATCCCAGATGGCCGTCGCCCGGGGCGCGGGTGGCCAAGTGATGGTGCGGGGCTCCCGGCACGATTTTTCCGGTGATGGGGTCTGCCTCCGCCAAAAAAATTCCGGAGAAATAAGAACCCCACACAATCCAAGGACGGCCGTTTTCATCCAGACAAACACTCGAATCCAAAGCATTGTAGGGATCCTTGCGAGTCTCGGAGGCCAAGACCAATCCCTCATCCTTCCAGCCGCCGCGGGGATCGCTCGGATCCAGAGTCTCGGCCGTGGCCAAGCCTAGCACAGAGCATTGGCTTCCCAAGGTCGAGACGGAGTAGTGCAGGTGCCAGCGCTCTCCGACTTTCCGGATATCAGGAGCCCACACCGAGTCCGCTCCGGGAATTTTTTCTTTCGCCCAGCTCGGAACGGCCTCGGAGAAAACCGGGGGTAATACCTCCCAGTCCACCAAATCGCGGCTGCGACGTGCCTCGATCCCTTGCCCGGTTGCGTAGACATAATACCAGTCGCCGGACTTGGCGATGGTCGGATCAGGCAATTCCCAAAGCGGGGAGAAAGCGGGCCGGCCGTGCGCCTCCGGCGGAAGCAGCGGCGGCGCTTTCCTTTGATGGGCGGTGCTCATGGCGTGCGGTCGGAAGTGACCGGTTCGCGGGTGCCCCGTATGTCGGTGTCGGCGGCATTGCGTCCCACGTAACTGTTGCCATCCGGATGGAGAACACAAACGTCCACCGCGTCCCCACCTTCCGGCCGCGGCCAGTTCATGGTGAGGGTCTTGCCATCCAACTTCCAAGTGCCTCGCGCACCCGACCTGGAAGAAAGGGTGCCGTCGCCGCGAAAAAGAATCCGGTGCACGTCCCCGAATCCGACCCGGTGAGACCACCAACCCTCCACAGGTTGGGGAGCGGCCGGAGGTGTCTCCAGAATAACCTCACCAGCGAGCGGCCAACCATCGGTTGCCCAAAAAATCGGCCGCACCTGCAAATCGCGCGTGGCCCTCGTGTCGTAGG
The DNA here is from genome assembly GCA_903934135.1 of uncultured Verrucomicrobiota bacterium. GTDB lineage: Bacteria > Verrucomicrobiota > Verrucomicrobiia > Chthoniobacterales > JACTMZ01 > JACTMZ01. The sequence goes on along the minus strand of CAIZMQ010000113.1, from coordinate 1,093 downwards.
CCCCCTCCATCAAAACATGATGTACCAACAAGTCATACCAAGGACATTCCCCCAGAAGCACACCACAATGGCCCGGACCGACCACGTCCCCGTAGGCCGCGATCAGAGGCGTGCCATTACCTTCCGTCATCGGCTTGCCGAGCCTGTCCATATAGGGGCCGGTGATGAGTTTCGAGCGACCGACCTTCACGTTGTAATTCTTGAAATCGTTGTGGGAAACAAAGAGGTAGTAGAAGCCATCGTGGAAGCGGAGGATGGCCCCCTCAATATTGACCGAGGGATTGGCCGCCAGTCGGTGCTTTTTTCCGCCCTCCAATAACTTGCCCGTAGCCGGGTCGATTTCCGCCAGGTAGATGCCGGCCCACGAGGAGCCCCAAACCAACCAAGGCTTGCCGGCCTCATCCAGAACCATCGCCGGATCGATCGCGTTGTAGGGGTCTTTGTCGGGCGTCGACTCGACCACCAGACCCTGATCTTTCCACGCCGCGCCGGGTTTGTCGGGGTCAAGAGATTCGGCTGTGGCCAGTCCGATCACCGACCGCTGACTCCCGACCCCGGTGGAATAGGAGTAGTAGCAATAATAATTGTTCTGAAACTTCAGGATATCTGGTGCCCAAACGATCGGCGCCACCGTGGGTATTTTTTCGCGGACCCAATCCGGAACCGCCCCGGGAAACACGGGCGGCAGCAGCTCCCAGTTCACTAAATCTTTGCTGCGCCGGATCGCCGCCCCTGTGCCGCTGCTGAAGACATAATACCAATCTCCCTCGCGGGCGATGGTAGGATCGCCGACCTCCACGGTGTTGGTGGGAGCGGCAAAAGTTTCCAACGCCGATGTGGCCCAAAGAAAAAGAGCCAAACTTCCCAGCAGCGATTTCATGTCCGCGCGGTTCATGGACTAGGGCTGGGCGAAGAGGAATTTATCTTCGGGGAGGACCTCGTCGGAAATCCTAATCTCGTCAATCCAGCCGCAGAATGGGTTGTCCAATTTGCCATTCCAAAACCCGCGACCAATCACCCACGTGCCCATGCTCTGGGCCATGGCACCCCCCACCAGCGGGACGCTTTGTTGCAGCGTGTATGACCCCTCATC
>CAIZMQ010000112.1 GCA_903934135.1 uncultured Verrucomicrobiota bacterium | reverse complement strand
GCTGCCGCAGTCATCGGCACAGAAGCGACCGCAGGTGCCGGGGCCAACTCTTGGATTTCTTGGTATCCGCCACTGATGAATTGGGGCCGCATCCGGCCGAGATTGTCCGGCACGACCACAATGTAGCCGCTCTTCAAGGTGCTGAAGTCCATCTCCATGGTGTTGAGGGCCGGCGGACCTCCATCCACGGCCAACACGCTCACCTTGGCACCGATGACCTTGGGAGCCACTCGGACTTCCTGCACCGCGTTGGCGGGAACCTTGATCTCGGCACCCTGATCGATGGTTAAAAGCGTTTGCCGACCGGCGGGAAAGTTGAGCACTCGAACGGCCCGGTCGGCGGCATTGGGGGTCGACGGATCGTCGGGGAAAGCCTTGATCTGCCAACCGGCGGAGGAAGACTGCCAAGCCACGAAAGTGTAGGCCCGCGCGGGCTGCAGGGTAACGGAGCCGTCGACGAGCACCTTGTCACCGGAGCGCAACTCAATGATCACCCCACCCGGCCTGATCGAATCGTAGCCGCCCGCAAAAACCGCTGCACCATCGGTCGCGGCGACAACCCGGGGCGGGGCATCCTGCTCCGGTGCTTGCTTAGGCTTCACGACAAGCTGCAGGGAGACGTTGCCGCCCTCAATGGGAACAACAAAGGCGCGGATCATAGCCGGTCGAGGCTCCTTGGGGCCACCCTGCTGAGCGGCAGTGCCTGTTCCCCCTTCATTCGGTCGCTGCGCCACTCCAACTTGAGCAAGGACAGCGCCAACGGGGGAAAAAGTCAGGAGCCAGAGGAAAAAATAAAAAGACCCGCGGAAACTACTTTGCCAGACCCGACCAACGGGAGAACCTCCTGCTCGGCAGCGAGCCTCGGAGAGCCGAACGCAGTTATTGCTTTGTTGCTCCGAGCATACCCTTGAGAAAGCTCCGGCGGTATGGCTCCTCGTTGGCGGCCGAGATAGGTGTCCAAGGTTGCTCAGGGAAAGGAGGAAGGTATCAGGGAGATTAATCATAGGATGTGGCAAGAACGCGAACGGTGTAATTAGTGGGAGCGGAAAATCGGCGCGTGACCCGAAGGGATTGCGCAGGGCTGAAACTGTCGTTGCCATAGTCACCGGTGAATTGGAACTTCGGCTCGATTTGAAACGTCTGCCTGAGACGGGCCGTGCTGAGCACATTGGTCACTGAAGATGCGACCTGCAAGGTCTGGCCGATGGCGTAGACGGTGAAGACGCTACCCCGTGGGGTGATCATTTCGATGGAGCGGCGGATCAGTTCCTCGCGCCCGCGGTCGATAGCATTGGACATGACCTGGCCACTGACCACGGTTGAGGCGGACGCGGAGTTAAGCCCGGAGAGTTCCGACAACTCCCCCCGCTCCCAGAAAGGGTTGAGTGAATCGGTGGGCAGTCCGCCGGCCGTCGCATTGATCAGCCGCCCGATGAGATTGGTCACCACGTTGGTCACATTGGCCGGCCGGCCGGCGATGAGGGAGGCACCCTCGGGTCCGGACGGCAGGAAGGTGAGCCCGTAGAGGGCGGCCTTCATAGCTGCCCCGCCATCGCGCAGGAGACCGTTGGGGTTGATCAGGCCGGGTATGGTGACAACCACGCCGTTCGTGTTGGTCTGTCCCCTGACAACGCCAAGGCTGTTGGTCAGGTTGCCTTGGGCATCAAGCGCGGTCGCGCCGTTGCTTGCAGCTGTCGTGGTGAAAATATCGGCCAAGCGCCACGAGGTCCAAGTGCGGCTGGCATTGGTCTGTTTTCCGTCATACCAACCGATGTTTGTTCCGCCGAAGTTGGTCAATTCCGACTGCCCCACGCGCAGGGTGCGTCCGCCGCCCCGGGCGAGAGTCGGCACGGATCCAGAGGTAATATAGGGACGTGCTGGATCGGTGATATGACCCAACTCGCCAATAGTCAGCATCGACCCGTTCCTCACGAAGAGGGGGGCATTGGATGCTCCCGGATTGATGCTGGAGCTGTCAGTCCAGCCGGCCGCGCGGACGTAATTGGCATTCGGCCGGCCGAAGGTGCTGTTTGCAAAGGTGGATGACGGGCCACTCCCCGGCCCCATGGTATTCCAAAAGCGCGTCTGGTCATTGCCGCGGGCGGGGTCGAAGATTGTAAATTCAAGCTGTTCCAAAAGCGAGCGCGGGTCACCTTCCGTTGTGTTAGGCTTGGTCGTGGCGGTTGACGCGCCATTGTTGGCGTTGCCTTTGAGTCCACCGCCCCGGACATTATCCAAAAAGCCGTGATAGAGATAACCGGGAACATGCGTCAAATCGTTCCGAGTCCAAGAGCTTTCCACGATGGCCGAGAACTTGGAAGACCCGTTGGTGTTACCAATAGGCAAGCCGACATGGCTTTCAATAACACCCTGATTGTTTCCGATGAGCACACCGCTGGCGTAGTCCGTGCTAAGAGTGCTTCCAGCCCTATCGTATTGCATTGCGACTTCGAAAAGACTG
>CAIZMQ010000111.1 GCA_903934135.1 uncultured Verrucomicrobiota bacterium | reverse complement strand
GACCTTGACTCGGCGATGCGCGTATCGCGTAGTGGCATCGTGACACGGAAGAAATTCGCTAAGCTCCTCAAGGACTACCGCGAGAGACGCAGGTTCACGCAGGAAGACGCGGCTAAGCACTTGGGCGTTTCCTTACGCACGCTGCAGAACTGGGAGATCGCGCGGAACATGCCGAGGGGGTTTGGACTGCGGGCACTCGTGACGACTTTGGAAAAGGGCCGGAAATAGACCGCGCAACCTGAAGGGCGGGAGAAGCGCCAAGTGTGGGCTCGGGAGAGCGGAAAGCCACCTCCAGCGACGAATTCCTGCAAGCCGTTGCAAACGCGCAACTTGCGTGCATTTGTCACCATTTTGTCACCACCATAAAAAAGGCCCGGAAAATCCGGGCCGCGAAATGCTCTTAAGGTGTTGGTGGAGAGTTGGTTGCGGGGGCGGGATTTGAACCCGCGACCTTCAGGTTATGAGCCTGACGAGCTACCAGGCTGCTCCACCCCGCGATTAGAAAACAAAACTAACCGCCACAGATAATGCTGTCAACCTTTTGGTGCGTATTTCGTGATGGCTTCGTCGTTGATTACGCCGATGTAGGGCAGATTGCGGAAGCGTTCCATGTAGTCCAGGCCGTAGCCGACGACAAATTCGTTGGCGATATCGAAGCCAACATAGTCGGCCTCCAATTCACGCTGGCGCGGCACGTCTTTGCGCAGAAGGACGCAAATTTTGACGCTCAAGGGCTTTGTTTCGGCCATGAGTTTGTCCTGAATGGCATGCAAGGTGTGACCGCTGTCGAGAATGTCATCAAGCAACAAAACATGCCGGCCGTGTACCTCGGGCAGATGCAGCTGATTGAACGTGACCACGCCGGTCGTCGAGGCTCCGTGGTAGCTGGAGACGCTGAGGCAATCGAGGCGCAGCGGCATTTCGAGGCGTCGCAGGAGATCGGCACCGAACATGAGGCTGCCATTGAGCACCGCGAGCACCGTGAGATCCTTCCCGGAGTAGTCGGAGGATATTTGGCCGGCCAACTCGTCGAGCCGGCTCATGATCGTGCTCTCGTGAAAGAGCACACCGCGGATCTCGCTCCGCATTTCCCCGGCGACGGATGACATGGCAAGCGGCTAAACGCCGAGTTCTTTGCGCACGCTCGGAAGTTCCCCGGCGGAGCCGAGCATCTTGTTCTTGTGCGCGATGAACTTGGCGTATTCCTCGACGAAAATCTTGCCGGGAGGGCGGAAATCGAATTCGCCGGGCTTGGTATGGAAAAATTCGCGGTGCACGCGGGTCCAAAGGAGGCGACCGTCGGTATCAATGTTGACTTTGGTCACCCCTAGTTTGGCCGCGGGCAGATACTCGTTTTCGTCAACGCCGCGCGCACTCTCGTCGAGTTTGCCGCCGGCAGCGTTGATCCGCTTGACCTCATCCTGCGGGACGCTCGAACTGCCGTGCATGACGAGCGGAAAACCGGGCAAGAGGGCCTCGATCTTCTCCAGCACGTCGAAGTGCAGGCTTTGCTGTCCCTTGAATTTGTAGGCGCCGTGACTCGTGCCGATGGCGCAGGCCAGTGAATCACATCCGGTACGGACCACGAATTCCTTGGCTTCGTCCGGGTTGGTCAAGCAGGCGTGACCTTCGTCGACGTGGATGTCTTCCTCCACACCGCCGAGCATGCCGAGTTCGGCTTCGACGCTGATGCCCTTGGCGTGGGCGCGCTCCACCACCCGCTTGGTGATGGCGACGTTTTCGTCGAACGGCGCGTGGCTCGCGTCGATCATGACCGAGCTGTAAAAGCCGGAGTCAACGCAGTCATAGCAAGTCTCTTCATCACCATGGTCGAGGTGTACGGCGAAAACTGCCTCGGGATACATGGCATCGGCGGTGCGGATGAGAGCCTCAAGCATGCGCTTGTCGGCGTACTTGCGGGCACCTTTGGATAGCTGGATGATAAAGGGCGCTTTGCTGTCGATGCAGCCTTGGAACAGGCCGAGCGTCTGTTCCATATTGTTGATATTGTAAGCACCGACGGCGTATTTTCCGTAGGCGATTTTGAATAGTTGGTCTGTCGTGACGATCATACGAGGGGCGTATTGAAGCGGTCCGGTGCCCCCACGGCAAGGAAAAGCCCGTGTTTGCGCGCGGGGGAGCGGCCTCAGGCCTGCTTTCCTGCCTACTGCGCCGCTCCACCGGCCAACCGGCAGTGCTGCAGCACAATGTCACCCGCGTCAAACTCGAGGAAAGACCCCGTGACCACAATCTGCTGGCCGGTCTGGACCATTGGTTCGGAGGAAATGACGTTACCCACGTTGTCCCGCTTGCGCAGGATCGCTTCGCTTCCGTCGCTCGGGACGTAAATTTCGGAGTTCGGGGCGAGATCCTCGTTTTGGAAGAGGCATTTGACGTCGGGGCCCGGCCCGGCCGGAGTGGAAAGGGTGACCGCGACAGCGGGGTTGTCGGTTGTCATGTCACCTTGGGCGATGCCGGAAACGGGCCCGGTCACCGTAATCATCTGGCCTTGGTACTTGTTACTGGCGGCCGCCTCGTCTTGGGAAAACTCCGTGGCGAGAGTCTGCCAATCAACGGGGGTACTTTGGGCTGTGGCGACATTGGCAGCGAGACACAGAAGGGCGAAAAAGGAGGAAACTTTCATCGACCTCTTTTTACGCTACCCCGCCCGTTTGGCAATCACCGAAGAGAGCGACGCTGGCACCCGGTGGGTCGGGACCGACAGGTCGCCCGCGACCAAGATCAAAACAGTTCGCCCTGCGCGACTGAAGTCGCTTCTCCGGCCATCTTTTCGTACTCGGCGAGCAGGCTGCGAAATTCGCACTTCCTGGCCAGTTCGACCATCGCCGCGGGATCGGCGCTGATGTTCAATTCGGGCAACGCGACAGGCAACGGCAAGTCGCAGTCCAAGCGGACCAACTCGAGAGTGTCTCGCAAACGTTCCGCGGCGGCGGCCACTTTGACGCGAAGCTTTTCGTTTTTGATCAGCGCGGGGTTTTCCGCGAGCAATGCCGTCGACCCGTGCTCGCGCACCAGCTTGGCGGCTGTCTTGGGACCCACGCCTTCCACACCGGGAATGTTGTCGACCGCATCGCCGGTCAAGGCGAGCACATCGGGAATACGCCCGGGTGGCACGCCCCACTTTTCTTCCACCTCCAACGGACCGAGCAGAGTGAAACCATCTTTCGGATCTTTGAGGTCCGTCTTGTTTGTGGAGTAAACACGCACGCCTTCGCCGACCAACGCGTAGATATCCTTATCGTTCGTGGCGATCACGACCTCGGCCTGTCCTTCGCAGGCGGCGGCGGCGTAGGAGGCGATGAGGTCGTCCGCCTCGTGGCCCGGCAAACTGACATTATGGACACCCAGTGCGCTTACCGCTTCCTCGATGACGGGAAACTGCCGCGCGAGGTCATCCGGGGTCTCATCGCGTTGCTGTTTATAGGACGGCAGAAGCTGCATCCGCCGTTCCGGCAGGCCCGCATCCCAAACTACGGCGGCCGCGTCCGGTTTGACGTCGGCCAACATCTTCCGCAAGGCCTTGACGAAACCGAACACGGCATTGGTCGGTTCCCCGCGCGAGTTGGTCAGGTCGCGGATGGCGAAAAATGAGCGATAGGCGTAGTAATGACCGTCGACGAGGAGGAGACGCATGGGGACAGACTAGGCGGGACTCTTCCCGGCGAACAGTTCGAGTTGGCACCCCGAGTCAGGCCGGGATGGCAGGGGCAGGCCGATTTTGGAGGCGAGGCGCCGCGCCGTCTCCACCGCCATCCCCTCATAGTGGTTGCTGGCAAAAACATAAATCGCCGCGGCATCGGCGTGATGACGTAATTTCACCGCCCAGTGCTCGAGCGCTGTCTCGCGTGGCCAAAGAACGCGCCCATAGCGGTGCGATTCCTTGCCGTCAGGACTGTATTTGGTCCGAAAATCACCGAGCAACCGCACGTAAAGGTGCCTTGCCGTGACCGGCAGGAATCCAAAGCCCGCATGCTTTTCCTCACCCAGGGCCAAAGTATCGTCCCACACCCAGGCAGCACCGTGCTCCTCGAGAATCCGCGCGCTGTGAGGCGTGTGCCAACTGTCGTGGCGGAACTCAACGGCCAGTGGAACAAGGTCCGGCCACTCCCGGAGGAACCTGCGCAGCACTTTTTCCTCGTGGGGCCGCGCATGGAATGACGGCGGCAACTGCAGCAAGGCGCATCCGAAGCACGGCCCGAGGTCATCCGCGAGCAGCCGCAGCATGGCAATCTCCGGACCGGGATCCTCGAGTCGCTTTTCGTGACTCAAGGTCCTTGGCAACTTCGGGCAGAAGCGGAAACCGGGCCCGGCCAAGTCGACCCACTGTTCCACGGTGCGTGCCAGAGGGACATGGTAAAAACTCGAATCCATTTCCACTGCCGGAAATTGCTGTGCGTAGAACCGAAGCCACCGGTTCCGCGGCAAATCGTGAGGATAAAAGACACCGCGCCAGTCGTCGTAGCTCCACGCGCAAGTTCCGGAAAAGAACCGGTCAGGGCGGAGGGCGAGTCGCGCCATGATCAGCGCTCCGGCGGCGGCAAGGATCTGTTCCGGCGCCAAGGCAGGCGGACACTGGAGGCAGTGTGTCCGTCAATAAAGTAAGCAATGGCCGCACGGCCAAGCGCATAGGTCCCCGCTCCTGCCACCCCGCCGGAAATCATGTGGCCCCAGACGGGAAGTATTTTCACCGCGGCGCGCGCCGCCTCCCGGAAGACAATTCCCGCGCTGAAGCCGATTCCGAGCGAAGCGGCGAATTCGCCGGCCAACCTCGGCGAAAAATCGCGACCGCTGACATAAACAATGAGCGAAACCATGAACATCTGGAGGGAGAGAAGAACCGGAAAATCAGCGAGCGGCAGCGGTTGCATGCCGATCACGCCGGCCACCGCACCGAACGACTTTAGCACCGTGCCAGCGAGGCGGGCCTGCGCCCCGCGCGCCGCGAGAAAGCGGGCCAACTCTAATTGCGCATCCTCGGGCAAGTAATCGCACAAGCGGTCGCCAAGGGCCGATCGCTCTTCCGCTGGAAATCCCGCTTCAATACCGCGGCGCGCCAGATGCGTGGAGAAAACAACCGAGGCGGACGCACCGGCGTCCGCCAGAGCCGACAAGACAGCCGAGGTCTCCGCACGATCACCGAAGACCATGACGGCCAGACCGGCCGGACTGCCCCCTTCCCGCGAAACGGCCGAGGCAAGCACTTCCGCCGCCCGCCGCGCATCCGGGCCCAGCCCGGCGTGGGCCGACCCCACGAACAGATAAAGGTCCGCAGGTTCCGGCGGTGACGAACCCGACTCGCGCAAGTCGGCCAATTCGACCGTGCCCGCCCCCCGCACCGCGGTCCATGGACCGCGTAACAAAGGCGCGTGCAAGACGGTGCGGCCAGCCAGGGCATTGATCAAGGCGGGCAATTCGATTCCCGCCTCCCCGAGCAAGGCGATGCGTGGCGCCCGCTGGCGGAGGAAAATTTCTTTGATTGGATCGAGTTCGCGCAGGATGGGCTCCTGCAATGAACCCGGGAGCTTGTCCAGCAGAGCGGACATTTTCTCGTAGGCGGCCAATAGGGCGGGACGGCTCATAATGCAACCGACTCAATTGACGAGCAAACCGTTCAATGCGGCGCGCAACTTTTCTTCGTTACCGACCTTGAAATCGTCCCCGGCATGCACCCGCCGCGTGCTGCCGTCGCGGGCCACGAATTCCAGCACCAAGGGCCGGCGGCCGGGGAAATCGAGGACGGCCGAGCGCAGATCCTCGAGCTCGCGCCGCCCGGACCGGCCCGCGGGCAAACGCAACACCACCGGCATCTCGGTCCCCGGGGCCGGCGGGAGCGGCTTGATATCCGAAGCGGTGACCGCGGGCTTGTCGTCGCGCTTGTCGAGGCGGCCGGTGATGTGCACGACCTTGCCCGGGATCAATTGGGGAAGAAATTTCTCGAAGGCTTCACTCCAGACCCGCACTTCGACTTTGCCGCTGAAGTCCTCCAAGGTAAGGAAGGCACAGGGCTTTCCGCTGGATTTGGTGAACTTTTTTTCCACCGTGTCAACCAGACCGGCCACCGTGACCGTCGCCCGGTCGTCCATTTCCCCGAGCGCAGCAACGCGGGTGAACTTGGCGTTTTCCAGCGATTCGCGGTAAGGGTCGAGAGGGTGCGCCGTGACATAAAATCCAAGCAATTCCTTTTCAAAGGAGAGCAGCTCGGCCTCGGCAAACGGCCGCGCCCGCCGCGTCCCGGTGGTCCGTCCCGAGGCAGGAAGGGATTCTTCGCCGAAAAGACTTTGCTGGCCCGCACTGCGGTCGCGGTGCGCGGAGGCGCTGGCCGCGAGGACAGGCTCCAGATCTTCGACCATCTGCGCGCGCTCTTCGCCGGTGAAATCGAAGGCGCCGCACTTGACCAGGCACTCCATCGACTTGCGATTCACGGCCCGCGGGTCCATTCGCGCGGCGAAATCTTCCAGCGAGCGGAACTCGCCGCGTGATTCCCGTTCAGCGATTGCTTCCCCCATAGAGGCCTCGCCCACGTTCTTGATTCCGCTCAAGCCGAAACGGATGGCCATGCTCTCCCCGTGACTCTCGGGGGCGAACTTAAGCATGCTCTTGTTCAAGCCGGGCGGGAGGATGGTCAATCCCATCCGCTTCGCCTCGTCGACATAGAAGGAAATTTTGTCCGTGTCATCCACCTCGTTGCTCAGCACCGCACACATGAACTCGACGGGATAGTGCGCCTTGAGCCAGCACATCCGGTAACTGATGAGCGAATAGGCTGCACTGTGGCTTTTGTTGAATCCGTAGTCGGCGAATTTTTCCAAAAGGTCGAAGATGGCCGTCGCTTTTTTCTCCGGGATGTCATTGTGCTCCCGGCACCCGGCGATGAAGTTGACCCGCTCCTTGGCCATCTTCTCCTTGTCCTTTTTGCCCATGGCGCGGCGCAGGAGATCGGCCTGCCCCAAGCTGTAGCCAGCCAGCAGGTTCGCCGCCTGCTGCACTTGTTCCTGGTAAATGAGGATGCCGTAGGTCTCCTTGGCAACCTTTTCAAGGAGCGGATGGTCGAAATTGATCTTCGTCTGGCCCTTCTTGCGCTTGATGTAGTCGGGGATGAGCGCCATGGGACCCGGACGGTAAAGGGCGCAGAGCGCGTTCATGTCGTTGAGACTGTTGAAGCCGAAATTACGGCAGTAGCGCGACATGCCACCTTCAAATTGGAAGATCCCGACCGTCTCCCCCCGGTTGAGGACATCGAAAGCCGCCTGGTCGTCGACCGGGACTTTCTCGATGTCAAACCCGGGAACGTGCCGCCGGATCAACTCCTCGGCGTCGCGGATGACGGTCAGGGTTTTCAGGCCGAGAAAATCCATTTTGAGCATGCCCAGATCGCCGAGCGGGTCCATGGAGAATTGGGTCACGACCTCGTTTTCCTTCCCGCGGCAGAGCGGAACAATCTCGGAAAGATCACGGTCGCCGATGACCACTCCGGCGGCGTGGATACCGGCATTGCGCGACAAGCCCTCGAGCACCGTGGAGTAGCCCCACAGTTGCTGGGTGCCGGGTTCGGACTCGATGGCTTGCTTCAGCTCCGGGTTCTTCTCCTTGGCCGAGGCGAGCGTGATGTTCAACTCGTTGGGGATCATTTTGGCGATGCGGTCACCCTCCCCGTAGCTCATGCCGAGAACCCGGGCCACGTCACGGACCACGCTCTTGGCTCCCAGCTGGTTGAAAGTCACGATCTGGGAGACGCAGCGCTCCCCGTATTTCTGCCGCACGTATTCGATCACCTCTCCGCGGCGCGCCTGGCAGAAGTCGACGTCAATATCCGGGGGACTGACCCGTTCCGGATTCAAAAACCGCTCGAAAATGAGTCCGTAACGCACCGGATCGAGGTCCGTGATGCCGAGCACATACGCCACCATGCTTCCCGCGGCCGAACCGCGGCCCGGTCCGACCGGAATTCCGCGCTGCTTGGCGTAATGGATGAAGTCCCAGACGATGAGGAAATAGCTGGTGAAGCCGAGCTTTTCGAGGACACCCAGTTCGTAATCGAGCCGTTCGTGCAACTCCGGAGTGCCCTCCCCGTAGCGACGGCCGAATCCCTCGCGGCAGAGTTCGCGCAGGTAACCCTCGCGGGTCCGGCCCTCGGGCGGGTGAAAAACCGGGAACCGCGACTTTCCGAACTCCATCGTCACATCGCAGCGGTCAGCGATGCGCGCAGTATTCGACAGCGCCTCCGGGTGATCCCCGAAAATTTCCGCCATTTCCGCCGGGGTCTTCAAATAGAGCTCGGGTAGATAGCGCAGCCGCCGTTCGTCGGTGACGTTGGCCCCCGTGCCGATGCAGACCATCACATCGTGGGCCTCGTGGTGCGAGCGCTCGAGAAAGTGGACGTCGTTGGCCGCGACCAACCCGAGCCCCATGTCGCCCGCCCAGCGGATGAGCTGCGGGTTGGCCTCGCGCTGGGCATCCATCCCATGATCGTGGATCTCAACGAAGAAATTCTCCTTCCCGAAAATGTCGCGGTATTGTCCGGTCAGATCGCGCCCGCGCTTCGGATTGCCTTGGAGAATGGCGCTGTTGATTTCTCCTTTGAGGCAGCCGCTCAAGCCGATGAGCCCCTTGGCATGCCGGGCCAGCAGGTCCTTGTCGACACGCGGCTTGTAGTAGAAGCCCTCGAGGTGCGCCGCACTGACCAGTTTGACCAGATTGGCCCACCCCTCGTTCGTCTCGGCCAACACGGTCAAGTGGAAGGCCACATCCTTGCCCGAAGAGGCCTTCTTCTCGTGCATCGAACCCGGCGCGATATAAAGCTCGCATCCGAGGACCGGCTTGACCCCCGCTTTTTGCGCCTCCTTGTAAAACTCGACCGCACCGTAAAGCACCCCGTGATCGGTCATCCCCACCGCCCTCATGCCGGTCTCCGTGACTTTGCGCATCAAGTCCGCCGCACGCACCGCGCCGTCGAGCATGGAGTACTCGGTGTGCAAATGAAGATGCACGAACTCAGGGGTGGCCATATCGCAAGATTAGTTGACCCGCCAAGGCTGGCAAGCGGAGGGCGCAATTTGTTTTCCGGATGGCCAAAAACCATACCGCCGATAACCTCCGCAGGGTGTCAGACACCCCCGAAAATATCCTCGTTGTTCCACGCCACGTGTTCGAAACCCTCGGGGCCTTCCAGGGCTTGAGCCTTGAAGCCGACCGCTACATGGCCGCCTTCCTCGACCCGCAAAACAACCTTTTCCTGCCCCGTCCGTCCGCCGAGGCGGACCCTTCGCACAAGCAGATAATTCCTTATCTCGTCCTGCGGCACGGCGACCGCGTGCTCTGCTACACACGCGGAAAATCCGGGGGTGAAGCACGACTCCACGCCAAGATGTCCATCGGGATCGGCGGCCACATGAACGACGGCGACACGCACGCCGCCCATTTCGACCGGGCCGCTTATCTCCGAGCGGTCGAGCGCGAATTGCATGAAGAATTGGAAATTCCCGGTCCCTACCGTCAGCGCGCCGTGGCCCTGATCAATGACGATACCAACGAGGTCGGCCGCGTCCATCTGGGCGTGGTGCACCTCGTCGAGGTCGACTCACCCGACATCCGCCCGCGCGAGGATTCGATCCGCGATCCCGCTTTTTTCACCGCGGCCGAACTGCAGGCGCAACATGACCGGTTGGAGACGTGGTCGCAGATCTGCCTTGGTGGTCTCGACCGGCTGCTCGCATCCTGAGTCCTTGCCATAGATTTCCTTTCCCTGCTGCACAGAGGGAGGTCGTCCCCTGATCTTAAGCGCCTTGCAACCCGCTGATGATGCTGATCAGCGGCAGGAAGAGCGCGATGACAATCGTTCCGACCACCACGGCCAGGAAGACAATCATGATCGGCTCGAGCAGGGAGGTCAGACCGGCTACCGTGTTGTCCACCTCGTCGTCGTAAACATCGGCCACTTTGAGCAGCATCTCCGGCAACTGACCGGTTTCCTCGCCGACGTCGATCATGCTGACCACCATCGGCGGGAAGATGCCGCTCTTCTCGAGGGGGGAAACGATGGACTCACCCTCCTTCACGCTGTCGTGCACGTGCTGGATGGCGTCGGCAATGATTGTATTTCCGGCCGTGTCCCGCGTGATGTTCAAGGCCTGCAGGATGGGCACGCCACTTGTCACCAGCGTTCCAAGCGTTCGGCTGAAGCGCGAGATCGAACCTTTTTTGATCAGGCTGCCGAAGAGCGGGGCCCGCAAGGTAAGAGCATCGATAACCGTGCGACCCTTCGCCGTTCTTCCGGCAAAGGTGTAGAGCACGACGAGCACGACGCCCCCGCCAATGATGAGATACCACTGGTTTTGAAAAAAGCGGCTCGCGCCGATGACGAATTCGGTCAAGGCGGGTAGCGGCTTGCCCCCGAGCATGTCGGCGAAAATCTGTTCGAACTTCGGCACGATGTAAACGAGGAGGAACGCCATGATGGCCACAGCAATGACCAGCACGATAATCGGGTAGAACATGGCCGAAACGACCTTGTTCTTCAGCTTTTGCGCTTTCTCCTGGAAGTCGGCCAAGCGGACCAGAACAAGTTCCATCACGCCGCCCAACTCGCCGGCTTTCACCATATTGACGTAGAGCTTGTTGAAAATTTTCGGGTGTTGGGAAAGGGCGTCCGAAAACGTGCTTCCGCCCTGCACCGAATCGGCCAGCTTGCCGATCGTCTTGCGCAAGACCGGATCCGGTTCCTGCTTGCCCAGGACAGTTAGCCCCCGCAACAACGGCAAGCCGGAGTCGATCAGCGTCGCCAATTGCCGGGTAAAAATCATCAGGGTCTTCGGCTTGATCGTTTTGCGCTCAAGGAAGGGAATGTCGATTTTGATCTCCTTCTTCAACCCCGCGCCCTTGGCCTTCGGGGCTTTGGCGGACGATTTCCCCCGGGCGGCCGCCTTGGCCGCTTTGCCCGCCTCAACCACGCTGGTGGGGTAGTAGCCCGCCTGCCGTAGCGCCGCGATCGCTTCTTGCTCACTGCCCGCCTCGAGGGTGTCGCTGACTTCCTGCCCGCGGGCATCCAGAGCAGTGTAAGCGTAATTGGGCATAGTGGTGGGAGCGGTGGGTGAGCCGGAAATTTGAGGATTACGCGGCTTGGCGCGATTCTCCAAGAGCAAAAACCAGCGGGCTCACCCGCGCAGGAACGGATTTGTCGCTTTTTCTTCCCCCACCGTGGTGGCCGGGCCATGCCCCGCCAGCACGATCGTCTCGCCGGGGAGTGGAAAAATTTTTTCACGGATCCCCCGCAAGAGAACCTCTCCGCTCCCGCCCGGCAGGTCCCAACGGCCGATCCCGCCACGAAAAAGAACGTCACCGCCAATCAGAGCGCTTTGATCCGGAAAATAAAAACAAAGACTTCCCGGGCAGTGCCCCGGCACGTCAAGTACGTCCGCTGCGAGCCCGAGCAAGTCCTGGCCGCGCCCCTCCGCCAGCACTCCATCGGGGATGACGGGCTCAACCCGCCAAGCGAACCCGTGCCGCTCAAAAAAATCCTGCTCCGACACCATCGGCACCGTATCGGAGTGGCAGACCACCCGACACCCGTGGCGTTTCTGAACCGCCGCGGCGTCCGCCGTGTGATCCCAGTGACCGTGGGTCAAGACCAGAAGGTCCACTTTTTCCCCGGCAAACTGCCTGTCGGCCCCTTCGGGAGCATCAAAGAGGATATTCCCCCGGGGCGCCTCAACCAGAAAGCAGTTCGTCTCGTAAGGTCCGCCGGTAAATGTTTTGAACTTCAACATACTTGGTCGGTCAAACCTACGTGTCTCATTTTCCTTGCGCAATCCGTCAGTCAGGGCGACCTCTTGGCAACAACTCAATGAAGTCCTTCCGCCTGACCGCTCTGGCCCTCGCCGCCTCTTTCGCCGCCTTCCCTTCCGCCCATGCCGAGAAACCGGAGAAAGACGGGAACCGGCTGGGCGAAGTCACCCAGACGGTGGCTCGAATGCTCGAGAGTGCGCACTTCAGCCGCCAGCGTTTAAACAACGAGGTCGAACCCGGGATCACCCAAGCCCGCAAAGCACTCGACCGCTACCTGGAACTACTCGACTACAACCGCCTTTTCTTCACCCAAGCCGACATCGACGAATTCACCTCCAAGCACGGGGAATGGATCCACGAGGACATCCTCGCCGGCAATCTCAAGCCTGCTTACGACATTTACGACCGTTTTATCTCCCGCGTCGAAGCCCGCGTCGGCTGGATCGGGGAAAGACTTCAGGGGGACTTCACCTTTGAAAGCGACCGTACCGCGCAGATCAACCGCGACAAACTCCCGTGGCCGGCCAGCGAGACCGAGGCGGATAAAATGTGGTCCGACCGGCTCGAAGCCGAGCTCCTCCAAGCCATCATCGCCGACCAAGCCCTCGAAGAAGCTGCGGCCAAACGACGCGAGGAAGCTGCCAACGAAAAAGCCGAGACCAAGGAAACCGCCGAAGCTCCCGCCTCCCCACCGAAACGCACCCCGATTGAGACCGTGAGCAAACGCTACGAGCGCCTGCTCAAGACGCTGCAGGAGGAAAACCGCGAGGACCAGGCCACCACCTTCCTTTCCGCGCTCGCCCAGAGTTACGACCCGCACTCGGAATACATGAGCCAGCGCGCGCTAGATAATTTCAACATCCAAATGGGCCTCTCCCTCGTCGGTATCGGCGCTGTGCTCCGGAGCGACGATGGCTACGCCAAGATCGTCGAACTCGTCCCCGGCGGACCCGCCGACCGCGGCGGCAAACTCAAGGTCAACGACCGTATTGCCGCCGTCGCGCAGGACGACGAGGAATTCGAAGACGTGGTCGACATGAAACTCGACCGCGTGGTCGAACGCATCCGCGGCAAAAAAGGGACCACCGTTCGCCTCCAAGTCCTCCCCGCCGCCTCCCCCGACCCTTCCAAACTCGAGGTCATCACCATCGTGCGCGACGAAGTCCAACTCAAGGACCAGCAAGCCAAAGCCCAAGTCATCGACACCATCGGTCCGGACGGTGCCGACACACGGATCGGGTGGATCACCCTGCCCAGCTTTTACGCCAACATGAACCAGCGCGGCCAACCCGCACGCAGCACGACCAAGGACGTCTCCGCTCTCCTCAAGCGCCTCAAGAAGGAAAATATCGAGGGACTGATCATTGATCTGCGCCGTGACAGTGGCGGCTCGCTTGACGAGGCCATCCGCCTCACCGGTCTCTTCATTCCCAAGGGCCCCGTGGTTCAGGCCAAGGATACCGACGGAAACATCAATCCCATGACCGACTCCGACCCGAGCGTCCTCTGGGAGGGGCCCCTCATAGTTTTGATGAACCGCCTCAGCGCCTCCGCGAGCGAAATTTTCGCAGCCGCCCTTCAGGACTACGGCCGCGGCATCGTGGTCGGCGACGAGCAAAGCTTCGGCAAAGGCACGGTCCAGACCCTGATCGATGTCCAACGCTTCATGCCCTTCTTCGCCCAGGCCCGCGAGGCCGGTGCGGTCAAACTTACCATCCAGAAATTCTACCGGGTCAAAG
>CAIZMQ010000110.1 GCA_903934135.1 uncultured Verrucomicrobiota bacterium | reverse complement strand
GATCGAGATCATCGACAAGGTGGCCAAAGGCGGCAACGAAGTTGTTTTCAACATCACCACCCAGGCCCAGTTGAATCCCGCGGAGTTCCGCACGTTTTTCAACATCGGTTCGCCGCTCTCCGGCTACCACAACAACCAATCCGACTATCTCAACGCCGGAGTGACTCTTGTCTCGACCAACGCTTCCGTCCGCTACCCGGGGGAGACCGATTTCAATTACACCGCCACGGTCGCCCGGCAGATGCCCGAAAACCGGCCCCTGCGGGTCGGCGACCGCGTAGAGGTGGAGCTGAGCCAGTTCCTGCTCGCGCCGCGCCATGGGCGTAACAACTACTATGGCACCGCCTTCCTCTACGTGGTCGGCCGGGGCGTCGTTCCTTGGTATGCGAAGGACTGGGAGGCAGTAACCAACAAAGTGGTCGGGGTCACGTCGTTCGATTCCTTCCCGCTACCGGAGGAGGCGTGGCTCGGCGGAATGACCACTTTGCCCTATCAGTATTCGAACGAACCGCAGAGCCGCTACAAGCAAATGGCCGGGAACATCACGCCGGAGAATGGGCAGCACTTCTTGCTAGGACGTCGTCTCCACCATACCGATTTCCGTACCGGCGCGCACTCCGAAGCAGGGAATCCAGTTTTCGCCGAGCATATCGGCAAGGTGGGTCCCGGATTCGTCGCACAGAGCTGTGTCGCCTGCCACGCGAACAATGGAAGATCTTTGCTCCCCGCGGCGGGTGCGACGATCGACCGGGTTGTCGTTAAGGTGGCGGCATGGGAAGATGGTGCGCCGCATCCGTTGCTCGGCGAGCAGATCCAACCATATTCCACCGAGGGCACGCCGGAGGCGGGAGTCACACTGCAGGGGTATACCGAAATCGAGGGCACTTATGGCGACGGCACGCCTTACACCTTGCGCAAGCCGGAGTTAAAATTCAGCGGCGTCGCGCCCGCATTCTATTCCCTGCGCATGGCGTCGCCGCTCATCGGCTTGGGTCTTCTGGAGGCCGTTCCCGAAAGTACGATTCTCGCCCTCGCCGATCCCGAGGATGCCAATGGGGACGGCATTTCCGGCCACGCCAATATCGTTCCGGATCCGCTTGATCCCGCAATCCTCCGCCTCGGCCGCTTCGGGCATAAAGCAACCCAAGCCACGGTCCTGAACCAAATTGCTTACGCCTTCAATCGCGACATGGGCGTAACGAGTGGCATCTTTCCTGTCCTCGACGGCGAGACATCTCCGAGGCGGGCGGAAATCAGCAACGAGGAGCTTGATCTGATGAATCGCTACGTCGCGTTGCTCGGGGTTGGCGCCAGACGCGGTCTGCAGGATGCCGAAGTCCTCCGTGGCCAGCAGCTCTTTGCCACGGCCTCCTGCGTCGCCTGCCACACCCCGGTGCTGACCACCGGCAGCTACCACCCGCTCGGCGAATTAAGGAACCAGACGATCCGCCCTTACACCGATTTGCTTCTGCATGACATGGGACCCGCCTTGGCGGATAACATGGATGACGAAGGCGCATCGCGTGCCGAATGGCGCACCGCCCCATTGTGGAATATCGGACTCTCGGCCGGAGTCAGCGGCGGGGAGGGTTATTTGCACGACGGACGCGCGCGGACGCTGGAAGAAGCTATCCTCTGGCACGGTGGCGAAGCCGAGCAGGCCAAGGAAAACTTCCGGAACATGCCCGCGGCAGACCGCTCGGCGGTGATCAAGTTCATCCGGTCCCTGTGATACGGGTATGCGGGCGCCGCCACGCTCATATCCGCTTTGGAGGCTTCGAAGTCCGGTCAGAAGTAAGACGCAAAACGGCATTTTTAAACCACGGGCGAGCGCGGCATCCTCCCCATTGTTTTCGCGGTGGACTGCCAACCAAGCCCCCAGGTCGATGCTTTTGACTGGGGCCAAGTTGGCTGAGTCGATCGGCTGGCCAAGCCACTTCGATGCGCTCAGAGAGAAGATGCGGGTTGTTCATGCGACTATTGCAGCCTTGCTGGCCGGTGCGCGCAATCGGTTAATGTGTCATAGACGGCGGAGATCTTGGGAAGTGCCGCGGGGAGCGG
>CAIZMQ010000109.1 GCA_903934135.1 uncultured Verrucomicrobiota bacterium | reverse complement strand
GATGGCCTGAACAAAGGCGCGGAGGTTGCCGGGGGTGCGGTGGGTGACTTCGAGCACAACATACGTGTCGGCGTTGTACTTGATGGCCATTCCTTTGCGGAGATCGTTGGCTGCGGGCATAAAATGATCGGGATGAGGTTGCGGTGTTGCAGTGTTGCAGGTCAAACACCTTGGAGGCGCGAGAGGTCCTGCGAATCGATGATGCCAACGGGGCGGTTGTCTTCGTCCACCACGATCAGATCATCGATGCGGTGGGTCTTTAGCACGTGCAACGCCTCGGCGGCAAGCTTGTCGCCGCGGACTGTGACGGGGCTTGCCGTCATGAATTGACCGACCGGCAGGGCCCCCAGATCGGCATGCGCTTGGTAATGTCGCGCCAAATCTCCGTGGGTGAAGACGCCGCACAATTTGCCATCCGCATCAACGATGGCCGCGGCCCCGGTGCGGCACTGGGTCATTTTTTTTAGCACCTCGAGCACGGTGGCGTCGGGACCGGCCACCGCGAGTTGGGTCGCTTTGCGCATGATCTGGTGGACTTTGGTCAGCAAAACCCGGCCGAGACTGCCGCCCGGATGGAAGCGGGCGAAGTCGTCCTGCCGGAACCCGCGCGCCTCGAGCAGAACCATGGCCAGGGCATCCCCGAGCGCGAGCATGGCCGTGGTGCTCGAAGTGGGCGCAAGCTGGAGCGGGCAGGCTTCCTGGCTGACCGCGACATCCAGCACAATGTCGGCGGCCTGGCCGAGGGTGGAGTCGGGGCGGCCGGTCACGGCAATGAGTTCGACCTCGAAACGGGCCAGAGGCGGGAGGATGTTCAGGAGTTCCGCCGTTTCCCCGCCGTAGCTGAAGGCAAGGATGACATCGCCGTCGGAGACCAGGCCGAGATCGCCGTGGAGGGCGTTGAGGGAGTTGAGGACCACCGCGGTGGCGCCCGTGCTGGTCAGGGTGGCGGCAATTTTGTCGCCGATGTGGCCGGACTTGCCCACGCCGCAAACCACGATCTTGCCGCGATGGTCGACACACGCTTTGAGCGTTTCGATCGCCCGGCTGAAGGCTTGGCCGTCGAGGTTCTCGGCCAGTCGGCGCAATTCGTCGGCCTCGATACCGATTACCCGGCGTGCTTTGGACAAGTGATCCATGGAGCTTGCATAATTCCGCCGAAGGGGCAACCAAGGCGAGAGCGATTTTCAGGGTTGCCCGGGACGGTGCCGGAGCCTAATGGTCAGTCATGCGACGTCATTTGCTCATGGCCACAGGCCTGCTGGCCGCCGGTTCGTGCTTGGCGCAAGATTTTGTCGCTCCTCGCCAACCGCGCCGCGTTGTGGAGGAACCCGCCTCGCGGGCTGTCTCCCCACTGGACCCGGATTCCACCGTGGAAGGGGTGGTCGCGGCGGCTTTTCAGATGAAGGAACCGTGGCAGCTGGTCAACCCGGCCGCGGCCAAGGGCTACGGCGACGGACGCTACCTCGTTTCGTGGGATCCGAATGACGAAGGCAAGCCGAAGGGCTTCATTCTTTTCGGGCTTCGTTTTTGGTGACGATTTGCCACGGCTCCGAGGGTCAGGAGTCGCGCTGCAGCAGGCGCACAGCCAGATGACGCAAAGTTGCGCCGCGGGGCCCGAAGGTTTTGAGCGAGTCGATCGCCTCGGAAGTCCATTGCCCGGCCAGAAGACGGGATTTTTCCAACCCGAAGAGCGCGGGGAAGGTCATCTTGCCGGCCGCGGCATCTTTGCCCGCGGTCTTGCCGAGCTTTTTGGCACTTTGGGTTGCGTCGAGGATGTCGTCCTGAATTTGAAAGGCGAGACCAAGAGCAAAGCCGAAGCGGTCGAGGGCCGCGACTTGCGTTTTGATTCCCCCGGCGGACATCGCCCCCAGCTTGAGCGATGCACGCAAAAGCATGCCGGTTTTCGCGGCGTGGATGAAATAAAGCGCGGGCTCGGACGGCTTGCGTCCTTCCGCTGCCAGATCGGCGACTTGTCCGGCGATGAGTCCGCGGGAGCCCGCGGCAAGAGCCAACTCGGCGACGAGATCGGACGCGTTGTAGCGGGCGAGCGGCTTTGCCGCGGCGAGAACGGCGAAGGCCTCGGTCAGCAAGGCATCACCGGCGAGGACTGCTATCCCCTCCCCGAACATTTTGTGCGAAGTGGGTTTGCCGCGACGGAGGTCGTCATTGTCCATGCAAGGAAGGTCATCATGGATCAGGGAGTAGGCATGGATCATTTCCACCGCGCACGCCGCAGGAAGGGCAGCACGGGCGGTGCCTGCGCAGGCTTCGGATGCGGCGCAGCAAAGCAACGGACGTAGACGCTTTCCGCCGGCCAACAGACTATAACGCATGGCGCGGTGGATCGTACCGGGCTTGGTTGTGGCGGCGGGAACGGCGGTGCGGAGTGATTTTTCGAGCAGAGCGCGGGTACGCTTGAGCCATGCGTCGAGCGCTTTGGAGGGCGAGAGTGCCCCAGGACTCCGGGGCGTCAAGGCCGCTGAGGACGGCCCCCGACGAAAAATGTTCTTCTTCATCGGTTTTTTTTAGCCGCGAGGACAGGAATAATTTTTTCCAGCGGGAGACAATTGACCACGTCATTTCTGGTTAGCCATCCTTTGCGGGCGGCGCCGATGCCGAAGTAGAGATTTTGCAGACCCTCGGTGGCATGGGCGTCGGGATTGATCACACACCGGACGCCTTTTTCCTTGGCCGACCGCCACCAACGCCAATCCATGTCAAGACGGTGCGGATCGGCATTGAGTTCGAGGAAGGTGCCGGTGGCGGCGGCCGCGTCGAGGACAGCAGGGACGTTGACCGCATAGGATTCGCGTTTGAGCAGGATGCGTCCGGTCAAGTGACCGAGCATGGTCACGTGGGGATTTTCCATCGCGCGGATGAGGCGCTTGGTCATTTCGGCTTCGCCGAGGGTGAAGGAGGAGTGCACACTGACCACCACGTAATCAAGTTGGGCGAGGACGGAATCGGGGAAATCGAGCGAGCCGTCCTTGAGGATATCGCACTCGGTGCCGCTGAAGATCCGGAAGCCGTCGAAGTCCTTGTTCAGCGCGGCAATTTCGGCGATCTGCTTTTCGAGGCGGGCGGCGTCGAGGCCGTTGGCTTGGACGGAGGCTTTGCTGTGGTCGGCAATGCCGAGGTATTCCAAGCCCAGTTCTTGCGCGGCAGCAGCCATTTCGGCCAGCGTGCTCCGCCCGTCGCTGGCGCGGGTGTGGTTGTGGAACGTGCCTTTGAGTTGCTCGAGTTTGATCAGGTCCGGCAGCTTATGCCCGGCCGCCGCCTCGAACTCGCCGCGGTTCTCGCGCAATTCAGGCTCGATATAATCGAAACCGAATAGCTCGTAGATCTCACGTTCGTCGTGGATCTCGGGAATTTCCGGCGCGTCTTTCTTGACCGGCGCGAGTCGGTATTCATTGAGCGTCCAACCGCGGTCCTGGGCGAGGCCCCGCAGCACGATGTTGTGCTCCTTGCTGCCGGTGAAATACATGAGAGCGAACGGGTATTCCTCATCGGTCACTACACGGAGGTCGGCTTGGAGTCCGTTCTCGAGCATGACGCTCGATTTCGTATCGCCCGCGGCAAGGACGCTTTGCACCATCGGGTGTTCACGGAAAGCGCGGGAGATGGCGGCGGGGTTCTTGGTCGAGACGATGATGTCGATGTCGTGGACGGTCTCATTGCGACGTCGGGTGCTGCCGCCGGGCGAAAGGCGGATGGTGTCCGGGTGCGCCCGCAGATCGTCGAGCAAGGTGGACGAGGCGTGGGCGGCGACGGAAGCGAGGTGGCGTCCGGCCCCCTGCTTGAGCATCTCTAGGCCGTGGAGGATTTTTTCCTGCGTCTTGGCCCCAAAGCCATCAAGGCCGGCGACTTTGTTGTCCTGGCAGGCTTTTTCCAGATCGGCGAGCGAGGCGACTTGGAGCTGTTCGTAGAGGGCCTTGATTTTTTTCGGGCCGAGGCCGGGAACGTCGAAAAGTTCGAACAGTCCCGGGGGGAACTTAGCGACGAGTTCGTCATAGTAAGGCAGCTGGCCGGTGGTGACGAGGGTGCCGATTTTTTCGCGGAGAGCGTCACCGATGCCGGGGATGCCTTTCAATTTATCTTCGCGAACGAGAGTGCCGAGGTCGTCTTCGAGCATTTCGAGGGCGCGCGCGCCGTTGTGGTAGGCGCGGATCTTGAAGGGGTTTTCGCCCTGCAGTTCGAGCAAGAGGGCGATGCGCTCGAGGACCTCGATGACTTGGTCGCGGGTGACGGAAGGCATGAGGGGATTGTAGCCGCGGGAGATCCGGTTGCGCAGGGAAAAAACGGAAGGCTGTCCCCGCCTCCGGCCATTGGAGAAAATTGGCGTTGCCACCCTGCTGATCTTGTCCTGCTCCGCAGGGAGGCAGCCGCTACAAATCAAGGGAGTCGCCCGCCAGTCATGGCACGTAGGTGGCGACACGGTTGCGCCAGCCGGGGAGCCAGCGTTTTTCACCGCGGGCGGGGGGCGAGAGTTCGATGCGACGGGTCAGGACGCGGTCGGCGCTTTTCGAGAACGCGGCGGTGGGGGAACCAGTGTCGGACATGCCGGCCAGCACTTGCAGCAGCCCCCAGCCTTCGCCTTGGTAACGCTCGGTCGGCGAGGTCCCCTCGCCTTTGAAGTTCACGTAGTCCATCAGCGGATAAAGCCCGCCCGGAGCGTTGGCCACGCGGTAGAAATTGGTGCGGATTTTTTCGCGCTCGGACGCCGGCGCGGCGCCGAGCATTTGCGGCAGGGCCGACTCGAGGCGCAGGGCGGCGAAGCGGGCCTGTGGTCCCACGGTCGAGGCGAGGAGCGCGCGGAGTTCCTCCAGCTGCGGCGAGCGGAAGTCGGCCATAAACGCCGCGCGGTCGGGCCAGGGGCAAGCTTTGGCCGAGGCGAGCCAGCCGGGGAGTTTGACCCCTTGGGCTTGGAGGTAGTCTTTGAGGGCGGGGAAGCTTTCTTTGAAAGGGCCGCGCTGGCCCTGCGGATACCAGATGAAGTGACCGATGCCGAGGGATGGGAAGTTTTCGCCTTTGTTCCAAGCGGTGAGGCCGTCGCGGGTGCCGGCGCATTCGTTGCGCCAGATTTTTTGGCCGATGCGGTCGGCTTCGGCATCGGAGATCTTGATCCCGCTGTCGGCCATGACATCTCCCGCGCCGAGAGCCAGTGCGAGGAGCGCGGCAGCGAGCAGACGCGGGATCACAGCCGGACAGGCGTCAAGCCCCGACGCGCATGGGCATGAGCACGTAGACGAAAGGGGCGTTGATTTTGAGCACACCGGGGCTGATGTCGTCGATGAGCTCGAAATGAACTTCGTCCTCGCCGAGGTAACGCAGCGGGGCCATGAGGAATTCGGGGTTGAAAGCGATGGAGATGTCCTTGCCCTTGTAGCTGACGGCCATTTCCTCCCGGGCTTCGCCGACTTCGGGGGTGTTCGAGGTGATCTCGATTTTGCCTTTGGTGAAATTGAGGCGGACGGAGGCGGTTTTTTCGGTGTTGAGGAGGGAGACGCGGCGGACGGCGTTGAGCAGGGTCTCGCGCTCGACGGTGACGCGCTCGTTGACTTTGGTCGGGATGACTTGGACGTAGTTCGGGTAATTGCCTTCGACCAGTTTGGAAATGAGCGTGGTCGGACCGCAGTCGAACTGCACCATGTTCTGCGAGATGCGGACCGTGACCTCGCCGTCGTCCTTGAGGGCGCGCATCAATTCGGTGACCGCTTTGGTCCGGACGATGAATTCGCGTTCCTGGCTGGGAGGAATTTCCAGGTCGTTCACTTCGGCGAGGGCGAGGCGGCGACCGTCGGTCGCCACGAGAGTAAGCTTGTCGCCTTTGAAGGAGAAAAAGATGCCGTTGAGCACGTAGCGGGTTTCGTCGAGGGAGATGGCGTAATGGGTTTTGCGCAGCCCGTCTTTCAGATCGGAGGCCTTGAGCTTGAACTCGACGGCGCCCTCGAAGGCGGGAAGACCGGGGAATTCGGCTTCAGGCATGCCGAAGATTTTGTAAACACCGGCGCCGCTCTTCAGGGTGGCCATGCTTTTGCCGTCCACCTCGACCTCGATCTCGGTCTTGGGCAGATCCTTGACCAAGGTGCTCAAACGCCTGGCCGGCAGGGTGGTCGATCCCGATTTGCCGACTTTGGCTTCGGCCTTGGTGCGGACGGTGAAGTCGAGGTCGGTGGCGGTGAGGATGAGTTCGCCGTCGGAGGCTTGGATAAGGACGTTGGTGAGAATGGGCAGGGTGCTGCGCGAGTTGACCGCGCTGACCGCGTTTTGCAGTCCCTCGGCGAAGGCCTCCTGCGAGATGGTGAATTTCATGATGGCTCGTGTGGGTGGCCGCGTGGAACGCAACCGGACGGGATTTATGTCCGCAAATAAACGGCGGCTGTCAAAGCCTTCTTCACCTTTGCAGGGCGGTTTCGAGGAAGCGGACAATCTGGCGCAGGCTTTCTTCTTTGTCCATGCGGACCTGCACCGTCTTGCAAGCGTGGATCACCGTTCCATGGTCCCGGCCGCCGAAAGCTTCGCCGATGTCCTGCAGGGAAGACTTGGTCAGCCGGCGCGAGATGAACATGGCCACCTGCCGGGGGAAGGCAATGCTGGCCGGACGGCGTTTGCTCGTCATGTCGGCCAGGCGGACATCGTAATGCTCGGCAACCTTGCGCTGGACCTGGTCGATGGAGACGGCCCGGCGGGCTTCTTCTTGGAGAATGTCGCGCAGGACGTGCTCGATCGACTCGTCAGTCAGGGGACGGCCGCTGAGGGAGGAGAAGGAAGCCACACGGAGCAGCGCGCCTTCGAGACGGCGGACGTTGGATTTGATGCGGTGGGCGAGGTATTCGAGGACATGGGCGGGCAGGCTGACCTCGAGGCCGGCGGCCTTTTTGCGCAGGATGGCGAGGCGCGTCTCCATGTCCGGCGGTTGGAGCTCGGCGGTGAGGCCCCACTCGAAGCGCGAGACGAGGCGCTGTTCGAGTTGGGAGATTTCGCTGGGCGGCTGGTCGCTGGAGAGAACGATCTG
>CAIZMQ010000108.1 GCA_903934135.1 uncultured Verrucomicrobiota bacterium | reverse complement strand
GCACGCGGCATTGCAACGCGCGCTCGAGCGCCGCGAGATCGACCAACTCGCCGCGGATTTTGACCAAGTCATCGAGACGCCCGAGCACGCGCAGTTCCCCTCCGCGCAACTCGGCCCGGTCACTCGTGCCATACCAGCCGTCACGCTTTGGATCCTCCCATCGCGTCCGGCCATCCTCGCCGAACATCATCCATCCGGTGAGCAACGAGGGCCCGCGCAACTCCAGCACCCCCTCGTCATCCAACCTCGCTTCCAGATGACCGAGCAAGGGCAACCACTCCGCATCGCGAGCCTCAATCCGCGCCGTGGCCACTTGGGAGGCTGCTTCGGTCAGCCCGTAGCTGGCGAGCAAAGGCCAACCCAAAGCCTCGGCCCGTTTCCGCAGGCCGTTGTCCAAGGCGCCGCCGCCCACCACCACGGCACGCAAACGCTCCGGGGCGGGCAAGCCCGCGGCGACCAAGTCATGGACCTGCGCCGGAACCAAAGCGGAGAGCGTTGCGCCGCAGTCATCCGCCCTGAAAACAAATTCCGCCGCATTCCAGTCGCCCAAGTGGTGACCAGGCGCTCCGGCCAGCGCGGCACGCACCACGATGCCGAGGCCTCCGACGTGGAAGACCGGCAGGGGATCGATCCAGACATCCGCCGCGCCGACCGCCAAGTGAAGATTGACTGCGCGGGCGCTGGCCTCTAACGCCATCCGGGAGAGTGCCACGATTTTGAGACAGCCGCTGGTGCCCGAAGTCCCCAGCCACACGTGGTCCGCCAGATCGGGAAACTCCGCGGCCAAGACCCGGTCCCGCCAGATCGGCGCAAGACGGGGGTTGAGCAGCAAGAAACTTCCGCCGGACTCCCAGGGAGGGCAACCCTCCCGCCACAAATCCAAGCCACGCAGCATTGGCCCATCATCCGCCGGTCGGGTCGAATTTCCAAAGGCAAATCCCGCGGCACCTTTTTCCTTTCGCACTTGCCAACTTTCCCACCTTGATCTCGCCCCCCGGCGAGCCTGCTACGCAGCTGTCGCCTCGCTCCAGTCTATCTCGCTTCGCTCGGTTCCAGCTTTCCCCCGTTCGAACCCCCTTTTTCCTTGCCTCGTGGCCGCGCCCCACGCACATTACGCGACCTTTCCGGCCCCGCCCCGCGGTGCCGCCGCTGTCAAATGCCAGGGTAGCTCAGCGGTAGAGCAGGGGACTCATAAGCCCTTGGTCGGGAGTTCGATTCTCCCCTCTGGCACCAAAGCAACACACCACCAATATGGCCAACATCAAATCCGCCGCCAAACGCGCCCGTCAATCCATAGTGCGCACGGCCCGCAATCGCAGCACCCTGCGCAGCCTCAAAACCCTCGCGGGCAAAACGAAAACTGCTCTCGGCACCAAGGACAAGAAAAGCGCCGCCGAAAAGGCCCGCGAACTCGTCTCCGAACTCGACCGCGCGGTTAAACACGGCACCATCCACCGCAACGCGGCCAACCGCCGCAAGAGTTCCCTCGCCCGCCAACTCGCGACCCTGACTTCCTAGGCCGCAGCGAGGGAAAACCGGCACGCCTTTTCCGGTCATCCGCGCCCGGGATCTCGACCGGGGAAAGGAACGCGCCCCGGCCCCTCGAGAGAGGGTCACCGGCCGCACGGCGTTCGCCGGTTCGTGCGGCCCCCGGTTGGCATTCCCACTCTTCCCGCCGCGCGGCATTCGTCCCCCCGCTCGGTTCTCGCCACCTGCGGCCCGTGGCGTTTAGTTTGGGCCCATGTCGCCCGACATTTACGAAAAGCTGGGACTTTTTTACCTCGGCCGAGAGGTTAGTGCGGACGGTCAGGCCGGCGATACGCCACTGCTTTACGATTCGAGCAACTTGACCACTCACGGGGTGTGCGTTGGCATGACTGGCAGCGGCAAAACGGGTCTTTGCCTTGCCCTTCTAGAAGAGGCCGCCATGGATGGCATTCCGGCACTCATCATCGACCCGAAGGGAGACCTGGGCAATCTTCTGCTCACCTTCCCCAACATGTCGGGCGAGGACTTTGTTCCGTGGGTCAATGAGGAAGAAGCCCGCAAGGCCGGGGTCTCGACCGCCGAATTCGCGGCTTCCGAGGCGGAAAAATGGAAGGACGGCCTTGCGCAATGGGGCCAGACGCCGGAGCGCATTGCGGCCCTGCGCGAAAAGTGCGAGATCGCCATTTACACGCCGGGCAGCAACGCGGGGATCCCGCTCTCCATCCTGCGATCATTCGAGGCGCCGTCCGCCGAAGTGGCCAACGACACTGAACTCCTCGCCGAGCGGGTCCAGAGCACAACCTCCGGCCTGCTCGGCCTCCTCGGCATCGATGCCGACCCCCTGCAAAGCCGCGAATTCAGCTTGCTCTGCGCCATCCTCCATCAGGCCTGGAAAAACGGCCAGTCCCCCGACCTCGCCGGCCTGATCGCCGCGGTGCAAGAGCCGCCATTCGACAAAATCGGCGTGCTCCCTGTCGGGGAGTTTTTTCCCGCCCGCCAGCGCCACGGTTTGGTCATGGCGCTGAACAACCTGCTTGCCTCCCCCGGTTTCGCCACCTGGCGCGAGGGAGAGCCGCTCGACATTGCACGGCTCCTCCACACACCCGCGGGAAAACCGCGTCTCGCCGTCCTCAGTATCGCGCACCTTTCCGATGCCGAACGCATGTTTTTTGTCACCACCCTGCTCGAGGAAGTGATCTCGTGGATGCGCCGCCAGCCCGGCACACCATCGCTGCGCGCGTTGCTCTACGTGGACGAGATCTTCGGCTACCTGCCGCCCGTGGCCAACCCGCCGTCCAAGGGGCCGCTACTTCTCCTCCTCAAGCAAGCCCGCGCGTTCGGCCTCGGCCTGCTCGTCGCGACCCAGAACCCCGCCGACTTGGATTACAAAGCCCTGGCCAACTGCGGCACGTGGTTCATCGGCCGCTTACAGACCGACCGCGACAAACAGCGCGTGCTTGAAGGCTTGGAAAGTGCCAGTGCGGGTCGCGGAGCCGACCGTACCAAGCTCAACGCATTGCTCAATGCGCTGGGCAAACGCGTCTTCCTCCTCAACAGCGTGCATGAGGCGGAAGCAAAACTTTTCACCACGCGTTGGACCATGAGCTATCTCCGCGGGCCCCTCACCCGGGAGCAAATCCGCGTGCTCATGGACAACACCGGCCGTCCCGCGGCCCCACCTCCACCCCTGCCACCGGCCTCCGCAGCCGACAGTCCCGCCCTCTTCCCCGAGGCCCCGCCCGCGGAGCCCGGCGTATGGCAACTCGTACTGCCTGGGGCCGGACCCTTGCTGCACCCCACGCTCGGCCTGCGCATCCGGGCCACCTTCGCTTCCCGCCGTCCGGCGGCCGAGGCGCCCGCCGAAGTGTTGGTCAGCGTTCCTTTCGGTCCCGACGGACAACCGGCTTGGCAGCAGGCAGCCGTGGCCTGCGCGACACATCAGGCGCATCCGCCCGTGGCGCACGGCGGCCCGGTATTTGTCGACCCCCCTCCTGCCGCCCGGCAAGCGGCGCAACAACAAGCTTGGCAAATTGAGGGGCGTGGTCAGCTGGGCGAGAACTTGGAAATCCCCGTGCTTCGCGAGGGAAAAATCACCGGTGCGCCTTTCGAAACCGATGCGGAATTCCGCCTGCGTCTGGAACAGGCAGCCCGCGAAGAACGCGATGAGGCCGTGCGCCTGATGCGGCAGAAATTCGAAACGAAATTGCGCTCCGCCGCCGACAAGGTGATCCGCGCGCGTGAAGCCGTGGCCCGGGAGAAAACCCAGGCCCGTTCCGCGCAGGTGCAAACCGCGATCAGCGTGGGCACCTCCCTGCTCGGCGCGCTCTTCGGCAAACGGGCCTCGGGACTTGGTCATATCACCCGCGCCGGTACCGCCGCCCGCGGGGCGACTCGCGCCATGAAGGAGTCCGCCGAGGTCGGCACGGCAGAAGAAAAACTCGCCGCCGCCGAGGCCGTCGCGGCGGAACTCGAGGCCGAACTGGAAACAAAAGCCGCCGAGATCCCTTCGCCCTCGGCCTTGGTTTCTTCGCCAGTGATCCTCCGCCTCAAGCTCCTTCCCCCCACCCTGCGCATCGAGTCGACCGGCATACTTTGGAGTTCATGATCCACCGGGATCTTGCCAAACCGGACCCAGCGCGCGGCCTTTTACGCTTTGCCCTGACCAAGTTTCGGTCTTTGCTCTGGCCGTGACACCACAAGTCAAAAACATCCTTTCCTGGTATGGAGCCGATAACCCCGGCACCCTGACCAATCTTGCCCGCCTCCTCAACCACGGCACGCTCGGGGGCACCGGCAAGATGGTGATTTTGCCCGTCGACCAGGGATTCGAGCACGGACCGGCCCGCAGTTTCGCCATGAATCCGGCCGCCTACAGCCCGCTCTACCACTTCGAATTGGCCATCGAGGCGGGCTGCAGCGCCTATGCCGCCCCGCTCGGCTTCCTCGAGGCTGGGGCACGGGAATTCGCCGGGGACATCCCGCTCATCCTTAAGCTCAACAGCAAAGACATGACTGCCGACGAAAAGGACCCCATCTCGGCCCGCACCGGCACGATCGACGATGCCTTGCGCCTCGGTTGCTCGGCCGTCGGCTTCACCATTTATCCCGGCTCGAGTCTGCGCTTGGAAATGTACGAGCAACTCGCCGAATTCGCCCACGAGGCGAAGCAAGCGGGGTTGGTCGTCATTGTCTGGTCCTATCCGCGCGGGACGAGCCTCAGCCCGGCCGGCGAAACCGCCATGGACGTCGACGGCTATGCCGCCCACATCGCCTGCCAAATCGGGGCACATATCGTCAAAATCAAACTCCCTGCCGATTACCTCGAACAGCCCGCGGCAAAAAAAGTCTACGAGGCGGAAAATGTCCCGATCAAGACCCTGACCGAACGGGTCCGCCACTGCGTGCAATGCGCCTTTGACGGACGCCGTATTCTCATTTTCTCGGGTGGCCCAAGCGAGTCAGACAAGACACTCCTCGAATCGATCCACGCCATCCGCGACGGCGGAGGCTTCGGTTCGATCATCGGCCGGAACTCTTTCCAACGTCCGAAAAAGGACGGACTCAAATTGCTGCGCGAGATCATGGACATCTACGCAGCCCCAAAGAACTGAAGCTTATGCAACTCGGAATGATCGGACTCGGTCGGATGGGCGCCAATATCGTGCGGCGACTCATGAAGAACGGACACACCTGCGTTGTCTATGACACCCACCCCGACGCCGTGGCGGATCTAGTCAAGGATGGTGCCACCGGCGCCGGATCCCTCGAAGAATTCGCCGCCCTGCTGGAGCAACCGCGCGCCGCGTGGGTCATGGTCCCCGCCGCGGTTACCGACCGGGTGATCAAGGACCTTGTCCCCCACTTGGGAAAGGGTGACATCGTCATTGACGGTGGAAATTCTTATTTCCGCGACGACCGCCGCCGCGCCAGAGAACTCGCCCCGCAAGGTATCCACTACATCGACTGCGGCACGAGCGGGGGCGTGTGGGGACTGGAACGCGGGTATTGCCTCATGATCGGCGGGGAAAAAGAACCCGTGCAGCATCTCGACCCGATCTTCAGGACGATCGCTCCCGGGCGCGGCGACCTACCCCGCACGCCGGGACGGGACAAAGCGGGCGGCACATCGGAAGACGGGTACCTCCATTGTGGTCCGGCCGGCGCCGGACACTTCGTCAAAATGGTCCACAATGGCGTGGAATACGGCATGATGGCGGCATTGGCCGAGGGCTTCGACATCCTCAAAAATGCGGACGTTGATTCCCGTCCGGTCAGCCATGACGCGGAAACTGCCCCGCGCATGGGGAATGACCTC
This sequence comes from uncultured Verrucomicrobiota bacterium, assembly GCA_903934135.1. Lineage (GTDB taxonomy): Bacteria > Verrucomicrobiota > Verrucomicrobiia > Chthoniobacterales > JACTMZ01 > JACTMZ01. The sequence goes on along the minus strand of CAIZMQ010000108.1, from coordinate 3,686 downwards.
GACTACCATCTGCCGGTCGGGGAAATCGCCGAACTCTGGCGCCGCGGCAGCGTGGTCCAAAGCTGGCTCCTCGATCTGATCGCCATCTCCATGGTGGAAGATCCGGAGCTGAAAACTTTCTCCGGCCGGGTTTCGGATTCGGGGGAAGGCCGCTGGACCGTCATGGCCGCGATCGAGGAGGGCGTACCGGCCGACGTTCTCAGCGCCGCGCTCTACGCACGCTTCCGTTCGCAGGAGACCGCCTTCTCGGACAAGGTCTGCTCAGCCATGCGCTACCAATTCGGCGGGCACCTCGAGAAGCCGGCGGCGGAATAAGCCGCGCGGCGGGGCTACCGGCCGGGAGCTTTTCCGGCCCTATTTCCCGACAATCAATCCGTTGACGAAACGGATGGCCGGGCCGAGCAACGGAAGATGCTGGTAAATTCCGGCGGCCGGATTCCAAAAATCCTGATGCAGAATAATCCGGCCTTCACCGTCGAAGCGCAACTGCGAGATACCCTCGGTGATGATGGGCTTCCCACCGGCGAGGTTTTTCGTGCGGATTTCCATCGTCCAACGGGCATAGACATCCGGTCCGGAGACCGCGACATCCTCGAGGCGGGCCGCAACCTTCTCGGCGCCGCGCGCCGTTTTAAGCAGATACTTTTCCACCGCATCAATCCCGACCTCGGTCGCGACCGTATCGTTGAACCAGGCATCCGTGGCATAGGTTTCGCGCGCGAGGGCTTTGACATTTTCCTCGCTGAGATCCCCATAGAGCGCGGCAAAGCGTTGCACCGCCCGCTGCGCCGACTCGTTGTTCCCGAGGGAGACACCGGGACGCTCGGCAAGTGCCTTGGCGTAATCGGCCCGGAAGTCGGTGGGACCGGAGCTGCAACCAGGAAGGGAAAACATGAGGAGAAAAGGCAAGAGGAGAATCTTCACGCCTTATCTTCGGGCGGTGCCTCGCCGAGGGCAAACTCCGCTTTGAGCAACGCGTCGAAGTCACGGCTGGAGCCGGCGTAAAACGGATAGCGCGCCGCGTCCTCCCCCTCGGGAAGATGCCGCCAGTGTTTGTAGGCCCAGAGCCATCCCTCGGGCTGCCGCCGCACCTGTCCTTCAAAAGCATCCCAGCACTGCTGGGCGATTTCCTGCTCGGTCGCCTCCGGCGAAAAGTGCAATGGCGGATGCGCGATCGTGCGGTAACGACCATCCGCCATGGGCACGCTTTCGATCGGAATGATGGGGAGTCCGGTGCGCTTTTGCAAAACGGCATGCAGCTTGGTCACCGAGCACCATCGGCCGAAGGATTTGATCGGCACGGAGGGCAGGCGCGGGTCGAGTTGGAGGTCGATGAGGACACCGATGTTTCCGCCCGCTTTGAGATGTTTGAGCGTGACGAGCATGGAGCGCTCCTGCGGGACAATGCGGTGGCCGCTGATCGCTCGCAGCTGGTCGAAGATCGGGCCGAGCAGGGGATTGCGGAACCGCTGGGTGACAATGCAGCCGGGCAGACGCTCGAAGGAACCGGCGATACTCAACCACTCAAAGTTCCCGTAGTGCAGGCAGACAAAAATGCCGCCATGGTGCTGGCGATTCAATGCGCGCGCCTCATCCCAGCCTTCCATGACCATGCGCTGCGGGTAATTGTCCGCCGTGAAATTGCGGGCCCAAAAAAGTTCGAGCATGGAGCGGGCGAATTGCCGGTAGGAATCGCGCCCGATTCTCCGCATCTCCTCCGGCGTCTTCTCCCGGCCGAAGGCCATTTCGAGATTGGCCTGCGCGTAAGCCCGGCCGCGTTGGTCGAATTGATACACCAAACCGCCGAGCAGCCAGGCAAGACCACGAAGCGCGCGCCACGAAAGCAAAGGAATCAGACGGGAAAAGATCCAGAGCCCGAAGAACTCGACGCGACAACGAAAGCGGGCCCAGAGCCCGAGGTCTTCCCAATTTGGAAATTTTGTTCCCACGGATCAGTCGGCCGCTTCGGGCTCGAGTCGCGGAAAGACCGGCCGGGGCTCGCCCGTCGTGTGCCCCGCCGCGACCACACCCCAGACGGGCGTGAGATTTCCCGCGCACCCAAGCTGAACCAGAAGCTCGTCGGACGCCTGCGGGATAACCGGGTGGACCAACACCGCGGCCAATCGCGCGGCCTCCACCAAAGTGACAAGAACTTCGTCTAGACGGGCGACACAATCCGGTTCTTTGGCCAGTTTCCACGGGGCCGAGCTTTCGACAAACCCATTGGCCGCCGCGATAAGCTCCCAGACCGCCTCGAGTGCGGAATGGATTTGGTAGGCTCCGAGCGCCGCATCAAAGCGGCGGGAGGCTTCCGACCCGAGCACCTCGATGGCCAGAGCATCCGCTGATTTGTCGGCCGGCCCAGCCGCGAGTGTCCCGCTGCGGTAGCGGCGCGCCATGCTGACCGTGCGGTTGACCAGATTGCCGAGGTCGTTGGCCAGATCGGCATTGTAACGCGCCTTGAGCCGCTCCTCATTGAAGTCGGCATCCTGACCGGTTGCGATATCGCGCATGAGGTAGTAGCGCAAGGCCTCGGCGCCATAACGGTCGGCCAGCGCATCGGGGTCAACCACATTGCCCGAGCTTTTACTGACTTTGGTGCCCCCGAGGTTCCACCAGCCATGAACGAGCAACTTCGGCATGATCTCGAAGCCGGCGGCCTTGAGCATGATCGGCCAGTAAATGCCGTGCGCGGGCACGAGAATGTCTTTGCCGATGACGTGCGCGTCGCAGGGCCAGAGTTCCTTGAAATCGGGCAAACCCGCTCCGTCCTGAGCAAGGTATCCGGCGAAGGTGGCGTAATTCATCAGCGCGTCGAACCAGACATAGGTAACGTAATCCTGGTCAAAGGGGAGTTCGATCCCCCAGCCCAAGCGGGATTTCGGTCGGGAAATGCACAAGTCCCCCGCCTCCTTGGCCACCGCATTGGCCAGTTCGTTGCCGCGGAAGGAGGGAAAAACAAAGTCCGGATGCTCGGCCAGGTGACCGGCCAGCCAAGGGCGGTATTTGGAAAGCCGGAAATACCAATTCTCTTCCTCGATAAACACGACCTCGCCCCACTCGGGTCCGAACTCGCCTTGCGCGTTGCGTTCCTTGTCGGTCAGAAATTGCTCCTGCCGCACGCTGTAGTGTCCGCTGTGTCGGGCCTTGTAGAGGTCGCCTTGATCGTGCAGTTGCTGCAGCACGGCCTGGACCGCGGCGATGTGGCGCGGATCGGTCGTCTCCGCCCAGCCGTCGTAGGCGACGCCCAACTTTTCCCACAGCGCTTTGAATTTTTCTGTGATCTCACGGGCGAACTGTGCGGGAGGAACGCCGGCTTTTTCCGCCGACTGCTGGACTTTCTGCCCGTGCTGGTCGACGCCGGTGAGGAAGAACACCGGGCGCCCGCGCTCGCGGTGCCAGCGCGCAATCACGTCGGCCAGAACCTTTTCGTAAGCGTGACCGATGTGCGGTGGTGCGTTCGTGTAATCGATCGCGGTGGTGATGAAAAAAGTTTGTGCAGACATCAGCAGCCCATCAAAGCCTCCCGGCGCCCCCAACCCAACGTCAAAAAGCGCGAAAGCGACGTTACATCAGCGGACGCAGAATCTGGAGGGCCGACTCCTGCCGCGCCGTCGCGAGCCATTGGGCGAAGAGAAGCATCTCTTTGCCCTCGAGGAGGCCGCTTTCCATCAGCGGTCGCTGCT
>CAIZMQ010000107.1 GCA_903934135.1 uncultured Verrucomicrobiota bacterium | reverse complement strand
CTTGGATTGATTTGTCGCCCAGCGGGCTCTCCCAAGTCGGCTGGGTGCGTTTCTCCGGCGTGGCGGCGGGTCAGACCTTGGAAATCGATGCGATTGCCATCAACACGTCGCTGGCTGGCGCGCCAACCGCGTTGCCCCGATTGACCATCGGTGAGGCCCCGTTCCGAAGCGTGGCGCTCGCGCACTCGTTGCCCCATGCGCAATACCAGTTGCAGTTTTCCGATGACCTGACCACGGGCTGGCATGACCTCGGGTCGGCTGTGCCCGGAAACGGAGGGGAACTCATCTTGCACGATCTGACCACAACCGCACTTTCTTCGAATCGCTTCTATCGCGTTGTTCTCCCGTGAATACCAATCAATTTCATCATCGCGCGTTCACTTTGGTCGAATTGCTTGTCGTTACCACCGTCATCATCGTGCTTGTGGGGATCGCTGCACCAGCGGCTTGGGGCGTTTACAAGTCGTCATCGCTGGCTGTCTCGGCCAACAACATTCGTCAACTGGCCGCAGGTGGCGCAGCTTATCTGGGGGATAACAACTACCGATTCTGGCCCTACCTGACCAAGACCTCCGCGGGCGACGTCTACTGGTTCGGTTTGGAGCCGACCGAGCACCGCGGCAAGCCCGAGGGCGAGCGTATCGTGGATATGCAAGCTGGTCCTTTGGGCGCATACATGCCGCGCAGCTTCCGCCCGGACCCAAGCTTTGGCTTCACTGGAAAACCATTCAAACCGAAATACAAATTCGGATACATCGGCGTGGCATACAACGTGCACCTCGCAGGAGAAAGAAATGGCAGAGCGATGTGGTTGACTTGGGAGAGCGGTCCGCAACCCCTACGCTACTGGGACCTGTCGAACCCGGCCGAAACGGTGGTTTTCGCCACCTCGGCACAAGTTTATCCCTTTCGCAAAGAGGCGGTTATAGAGGAATTCTACGGCATAGATGAAAAGGAAGTTACTGTGCACTTCCGCCACAACGGCCAAGCCATGGTGGCTTTCGCGAATGGGGCGGCCGGTTTCTTGCCGATGGATCCATCAACGCGTGATTCAAATGCGCCAGAGGCTGACGTCGGCCGGTTCGGGCCAAAGGGTAGTAAAAAGTTTCTCCGTTAACCCCCTGCGCCATACCGCCCTTTGCGGTTGACTTGGCGCGCGCCGGGGAAACTATCTCTCATCACCCAAATCACTGAAAAGTCATGAAATTCGACACCATCTGCCTCCACGGAGGACAACAACCAGACCCGACCACCCTCTCGCGCGCGGTGCCCGTTTACCGGACCAGTTCGTTCGTCTTCAAAAGCACCGAGCACGCCGCGAATCTCTTCGCCCTCAAAGAGCTGGGCAACATTTACACCCGGCTGATGAACCCCACGACCGACGTGCTGGAAAAGCGCGTGGCCTTGCTCGAAGGTGCGCCCGAAATGGGCGGGCTGGGGGTCGCCTCGGGAACGGCCGGCGTTTTCTATTCGATTATCAACCTTGCCTCGGCCGGCGACAATATTGTCAGCGCCCGCAACCTCTACGGCGGCACCTACACGCAATTCAGCGACATTCTCCCGGCCCTGGGGATCAAGGTAAAATTCGTCGATTCGAACGACCCGCAAAATTTCGCCCGGGCGATCGACGACAAAACACGCGCCCTTTTTGTCGAAACGGTGTCCAACCCTGCGCTCGAGGTCGTCGACTTGGAGAAAGTGGCGAAGGTCGCCCGCGACCACGGCCTCCCGCTCATTGTCGATGCCACCTTCTCCACGCCATATCTGACCAAACCGCTCGATTTCGGGGCGGATATTGTCATCCATTCGCTGACCAAATGGATGGGCGGCCACGGCACGGGCATTGGTGGCGTGGTGGTCGACAGCGGCCGTTTCAACTGGGCAGCGGGAAAGCATCCGCTCTACGACAATCCGGACAATAGCTACCACGGTCTCCGCTGGGGCCACGACTTGCCGGCCCCGCTCGCTCCGCTCGCCTTCATCCTGCGCATGCGTACCGTCCCGCTGCGCAACCTCGGCGCCTGCATCGCGCCGGACAACTCGTGGCTCTTCCTGCAAGGCATCGAAACCCTGCCGCTGCGCATGGAGAAACACTGCGCCAACTCGCTGGCTGTCGCCGAGCACCTCGAAAAGCACCCTGACGTCGAGTGGGTCCGTTATCCCGGGCTGAAAAACGATCCTTACCATGAACTCAACCAGAAGTATCTCCACGGCAAGGGGGGATCCATGGTCGTCTTCGGCATCAAGGGCGGAGCCGCGGCCGGGAAGAAGTTCATTGAAGCTCTCCAACTTTTCTCCCATCTGGCCAATGTGGGCGACGCCAAGAGCCTGGCCATCCATCCGGCCACGACCACGCATTCCCAGCTTAACGAGGAACAACAGCGCGGGGCCGGGATCACGCCGGAACTCATCCGTCTTTCCGTCGGTCTCGAGGATCCTGCTGACCTGCTCGAAGATATCGACCAGGCTTTGGCCGCGGCGAAGTAACCACCCGTCTATGAGCAAAGGCATCGGCAAAGTAGAAACCCGGTTTCACACTTTCGGGAGCGCGGACGATCCTTTCGTTACCGCGGGAGGTGCTGCTTTGGCCGGTGTGACCATTGCTTACGAAACCTACGGAGAACTCAACGCCGACCGCTCCAATGCCGTGGTCCTCTTCCATGCCTTGAGCGGCAGCCAGCACGCCGCGGGGAGCAACCAAGACGTGCCGGGGCTGGACGGACGGTGGACCGAGGAACTGCACACCGGTTGGTGGGATGGCTTTGTCGGCCCCGGCCGCGCCTTGGATACCAACAAGTATTTCATCATTTGTGCCAACTACCTCGGCGGCTGCTACGGTTCGACCGGCCCTTGCTCGGTCAATCCGGCCACCGGCAAGGTCTATGCGGGTGATTTTCCGCGGATCACCGTGCATGACATCGTCCGCTCGCAACTTCCACTGCTCGAAAATCTCGGCATCGAAAAACTTCATGCCGTGGTCGGCACCTCCCTCGGCGGCATGATGGCGCTCGACTTCGCCGTGCATTGGCCGGACCGCGTGGCGAACGTGATCACCATCGGCACCGGCATCCGCTCCCACGGCCTGCAGCAAATGCACAACCTGGAGCAGATCATCGCCATCACCCGGGATCCGGAATTCCGGGGAGGGGACTACTACGGCTCGCCGGGTCCGGTGCATGGACTGGCGCTGGCCCGCATGATCAGCCACAAGACATTCCTTTATGCCGACGTCATCGAAGAGCGCGCACGCGTCGATATCGTCCGGCCGGAGACCGACCTGCCGTGGTATGACATCTCCAGCTCGCTCGAGAGCTACATGCTCTATCAGGGTCAAAAATTCGTGAAACGCTTCGATGCCAATTCCTACTTGCGCATCATCGACGCCTGGCAGCAGTTCGACCTTTACGAGGACGCCAAGCAATCCGGCTGGCAGCCGCTTTTCGGCCGCTGCAAAGACCAGCAGTATCTCGTCTTCACGATCGACAGCGATTGCTGCTTTTACCCGGACTATCAGTCGGAAATCTGTTCCGAGCTGAAAAAAGCAGGCGTCCCGCATTTGCGCCTCACCGTGCATTCGGAAAAGGGTCACGACAGTTTTCTCCTCGAACCGAAGCTGTATACCCCGCACTTGGCCTACGCGCTGGGCCACTGAGAGAGCGGGCAGGCGGCGCGGAAATTCTCTCCGTGCATGATCGGCAGGATGCCGAGACCAACGATCACGCGGCACGTGTCTTGGCCATGAAGCGCAGCACGAGAAAGACCGAGGCAAAGGCGATTCCCCAAGCCAATCCTAACCACATGCCGGCGGCTCCGTCCCCCCGGGTGAAAGTCAGCCACCCGCCCAGCGGCAGGGCGATGACCCAGTAGGCGACGATATTGATCCACATCGGGACTTTGGTGTCACGCAAGCCGCGCAGCAGTCCGGACCCGACGACCTGCACGCCGTCCACCAATTGGAAAATGCCGGCGATGATGAGAAGCTGCGCGGCGATGGTAATCACCGCCGGATCGCTCACGAAGGCGCGCGCGATGAGGTGACCGGAGGTGAAGAGGACAACCGTGAAGGCCGCCATGACGATACTTCCGATCAGCCAGGCTCCCGCCCCGATCGGACGGAGCAGCTCTTGGCGGCCACTGCCGAGGGCCTGCCCAATCCGCACGGTGGCCGCCATGGAAATGCCAAGCGGAAACATGAAAGTCGTGGCGGCGCAGGTGATGGCAATCTGGTGCGCGGCCAGCGGCACCGCCCCGAGATGTCCGATGAGCAAGGCGGCGGCGGAGAAGGCCCCGACCTCACTGAGCAATTGCAAACCCGTGGGCACGCCCAACCGGAGCAGGGCCCATTGCTCACGCCACCACTCCAGATCCGCTTTCCAGCGCACGGATGGCGCGCTGCGCCCGGCGAGGACGAACCAAATCAGACCGATAATAACCACCACGCGACTAATCAAGGTGGCCCATCCGGCGCCCTCCAATCCCAGAGCCGGTGCTCCCAAGTTGCCGTAAATCAGAACCCAATTGAGAAGCACGTTGAGCCCGACGCCTCCGAACATGATCCAAAAGGACGGCCACGGACGCGATTGGCTGTCGAGGTAGTTCCGCGCAGCGGCGGTCAGCCAGGCGGGAATGAGCGACCACGCCACGATCAAAGTGTAAGCCCGCGCGCCCTCGACCACGCCGGGAGCCTGACCCAAATAGTGGAAAAGCGGATAAATGAGGTGCATGGCCGCCGCGCAGATCACCCCACCAATGACCGAGAGTCCGATCCCGGCATGAAAAGCGCGGGCCATCGCATCGGTGCTTCCGGCCCCGTGCGCGTGGGAAACGCGCACCGAGACCGCAGTGAGCACGCCGAAGCCGGCAATGGCAAAGACCATCAGAATGTTGTTGGCAAAAGAGCAGGCGGCCAAGGCCATGGTTCCGACGTGCCCGACCATGACGATATCCGCCACCCCAAGCAGCATTTGCCCGACCTGACCGGCCGTGATGGGCGCCGCCAGCCGCAGGGTCGGGCGTAACTCACGGAGAGTGGTGCGGGTGAAAGTCATGCCGGGCGGGAAAGTCTGCCCGAAGCACTTTTCGCCGTCGAGGTCTTGCCCCCGCTGTCCGTGGTTTGCATAGTGTCATGGTGGATAAAGCACCGCTCAAATTCTTCGAAAAGCTCATCGTGACACCGTCGCCTTCCGGGTTCGAGGCGGGTGCACAGCGGGTGTGGGCGGATTACGTCAAACCGCACTGCAACGAGTTCACCACCGATGCCTACGGCAATGCCTTCGCGCGGCTGGGCGAGCAAAGCAAAAGACCGCACGTCGTGCTGGCCGGGCACATCGACGAACTGGGCTTCATGGTCTCGCACCTCAATCAGGATGGTTTTCTTTTCGTCCAGGGAATCGGCGGCATCGACCGCGCGCTTTTCCGCGGGCAGCGCGTCCACGTCCACGGTCCGCAGGGTACCATCTCCGGCGTGACCGGATCGCTGGCCATTCATTTGCAGGAGCCGGACGACCGCAAAAAGGTGCCGGAACTTCACGAGATGTATATCGACATCGGCGCCGGATCGAAGGCGGAAGCGGAAAAGCTCGCGCGGGTGGGGGACTCCATCACCTATGCTGATGGGTTTGAGCGTCTGCAAAACAACCGCGTGGCAGCCCGCGGTTGCGACAACCGCATCGGGGTCTGGTCCGCCGGCGAGGCCCTGCGCCAGCTGGCGGCTAAACCGCCCAAGGTTTGCGTCACGGCCGTCTCCACGGTGCAGGAAGAAAACGGCCTCTATGGCGCGACCATGGCGGCTTACGCCCTGCAGCCCGATGTGGCCCTCGTGGTCGACGTGACCCACGGGACCGATATCCCGAACTGCTCGAAACCCAAGCACGGCGATGTCCGCTTGGGAAAGGGCCCGGTCATTTCTTTCGGAAGCTCCAACCATCCGCTCGTGGTCGCGCGCTTGCTCGAGGTCGCGGCCCGGGAAAAGATTCCGGTGCAACGTGAGGCCAATCCGCGCCGCACCGGCACCGATGCCGACGCATTTTTCCTCCAACGCGGCGGCATTCCCACCGCTTCACTCGGACTGCCCAATCGCTACATGCACTCGCCGGTCGAAGTCATCGACCTCGACGACCTCGAGGCCATGGCCAGACTGCTGGCCGCCTTCTGCCGCTCGGTCAAACCGGGTGAATCTTTCCACGTCAAACTCTGATCCTATGAGCCAACCCGTCTCCGCCTTCATCCGCCACCATTACCGCCACTTCAACGCCGCTGCGCTGGTTGATGCGGCCGACGGCTACAGCAAGCTGATCGACAGCGGCGGCAAAATGCTCGTCTCTCTGGCCGGCGCCATGAGCACAGGCGAACTCGGTCTTTCCCTCGCCGAAATGATCCGGCGGGACAAGGTCGGTATCATTTCCTGCACTGGAGCGAACCTGGAAGAGGACATCTTCAATCTCGTGGCCCACGACTACTACGAGCGCGTCCCGCATTACCGCGACCTCACCCCGGCCGACGAGCAGGCCCTCCTCGACCGGCACATGAACCGCGTGACGGACACCTGCATCCCCGAAATGGAAGCCATGCGGCGCCTCGAAAAAGGCGTGCTCGAGGAGTGGATGAAAGCAGATGGGGCCGGAGAACGCTATTTCCCGCATGAATTCATGTGGCGGACCATCAAGTCCGGCAAGCTCGAGCAATACTATCAGATCGACCCGAAGGACTCGTGGGTCATCGCCGCGATGGAGAAAAACATTCCGATCATCGTGCCCGGATGGGAAGACTCCACCATGGGCAATATGTATGCCTCGCACGTCATCACCGGCGAAATCAAAAACGTGCACACCGTCCGCACCGGGATCGAATACATGATCTATCTGGCCGACTGGTATCAGAAGACGGCCCCGACTCCGGTTGGGTTTTTCCAGATCGGCGGCGGCATTGCCGGCGATTTCCCGATCTGCGTGGTGCCCATGCTCCACCAAGACCTGCAGTTGGAGGACATTCCGGTCTGGGCCTACTTCTGCCAGATCAGCGACTCGACGACGAGTTTCGGGT
>CAIZMQ010000106.1 GCA_903934135.1 uncultured Verrucomicrobiota bacterium | reverse complement strand
CCGGTGTGAACTCGTCGACAGCCTCGCCCCACTCCCTGAGGCGTTCCGCGACCACGCCGTCGAATGGCGCCAAGACTTTGCGCATCTCGAAGAGGTGGCCCGCCAACTCCAACTGCACTCTGGCAACCTCATAGTTGACACGCTTCTCCTCGACCTCGGTTTTGCTGATCACACTCTTGGAAGCCAATTCGTCGCTCGCTCCGCGCTCGAAAGCACGCAATTCAAGAATGTGTTTCTGCTGCTGAAGCTGCAGGCCCTCCACATCGCTCTCCAACTCCAAAACCGGGTCACCCTTGCTCACCTTGTCGCCTTCGCGCCTAATCCCGGCGATCACTCCCTTGGTGCGGCTGGCCAGTTTGGCATGTTGGGATGGAATCAACATGCCGCGAGCCTCGAAACCCGTCTTGGCCCGCTCGGAATCCTGCCCCCTCAAAGGAGACCCCGGCAAAACAACCCAAAAGGAAAGAGCGAACAACAAAGGCCGCGCGAAGAGACCTTTCATAGACTCCAGTTCATTCTCCAATACTGACGGAACGGCGCCGTAAGCGACCAGCCCCACGCACGACGGCCGAGCACGATGCTCGCTTTGCCAGTATAGCCGGACTTCAAATCCCCATCGAGATTTGAGGCTGGGAAAGGAATGCGCGCGGTGAAAACCGTTGCGGCGTCGCGCACCTCCGGCAACTGACTTACTTGGCTAGCCGAAGACAGCTCCGCCCAAAGACCGCTCCGAGAGTGGGCATGCAAAATAAAATGGACCGGCAAGATTCGCCCCTCTCCGAGGGCCCCGAGCACCGCGCCCAGATCATCCTGCCGGAGATCAAGCTGCAGATTGTAGGCGCCCCGGCTGCCCACCTCGCAGAAGACTTTTCCGGTCACCATCGCCTCGCCCTGCCTATGCTGGACATTGCGGGTCAAGACAACCCCGTCCATAGGGGACCGCAACTCGGTGCGGGAACGAAGGTACTCCAAGCGGCGGATATTTTCCTCCTCCCGAAGCGCTGACAGTTCAGCCATCTTGCGACCCGGTTCGTCGGCCAGAGCCTGCGCCCGCGCCAGCTCAACCCGCCAGCGGGCCAACTGCTGGGCGGAAACCGCTAGTTGCGTGGCCAAGTCGGCATCCTCCAATCGCGCCAATACCTCGCCTTGCTTGACCTCGGCACCCTCGGCCGCGAGGACTTCGACAACCTTGCCATCCGTCTCAGCCACCACCGTGGCGGTGCGCGCCGGCACCACTATCGCATCCGCTTTGATTTTGTGGGGCACCGGAAAAAACAGGGCAGCAACCAATACGGCCAAAGGCGCCACGACCCAGGTGAGAACCCGCCGCCGGCGGCCGTCGTTCCAGGCTCGGAGGATCCTTCCGGACGCCGAGGCGAGCGGCCTCAAAGGAATGGAGTCAAAGTGTGTGGCGGCATCGAGCGCCTTGGCCAACTGGCTAGCGCACCAGCGCAGGGTGTCACGCGCTACGGCCAATTTCTCCGGCACCTCGTGCCAACACCCCAGCAAAAGCACAGAAGGTGAGGAATTTTTCGAGGGCCGCAAATGGCACCAAGCCACCGCGGAATAGCCCGCGTCGCGCAGCGCCAGGCTGAGATCCTCGGCGGTTTGGCCGGCGTCAGGAAAAACGCTTCCCTCGCATGATTCGGCAAGTTGTTCCGCCACCCGCGCCAAGGCACGCGATTGCAAAGCTTTGGGGTCCACTATCTCTTGATTGGAGGCTGCCTCGAGCCGCCACGAACGGCCCCTGCGCCGGAACACCGCTGCCAACGCGCATGGCAAAAGATCCACCAAATAATTGGCCGCGGCCAACTGCAGGACCTTTGGATCCAGTTCGCCGATCATCTCTTCATGCAGCCGCAACATGTTGCGGCTTTTTGCATTCTCCTGCTGCATCGCACCCTGCTGGATGCCGCGCGCGTAGAGACAGGCTTGGTGAGCCAAACTCTCGAGGAATGCCGCGAGGTCCGCGTAATGACGCGGGTCGCCGGCATGCTTGAGCCAGACCTGCAAAACCAGCCTGGTCTGCCCGTCAAGCACCACCGGCGTATAAAAGAACGGATAAGGCGCCTCGTTGCCCGGGGCACTCTCACCCGCCGGCGGTTGTTCTTGCACTGCCACCACGCAGGCTTTGGCCGTCGCTACGGTATGAGCCAGCAACTGGTCGATCCACAACTTCTGACGCGCCGACTTGTAGCCCGAGGAAGCGAAAGAGACCTCCGCCACTCGGTTTGCCTGGCCCTGATCTATCGACCACACAGCACCGCCCATCGCATCTACCGACTCCAGGGTGAGGGCGAGAAAACGGGCAAAAAATTCTGAGGGCGCCAGACGGCTATCGCGGGCCAAGGACGCGATTTCAGACAGGTTTTGCTCGATCCGGGCGCGGGCCTGGGCCAAGGCCTGATGCTCGGCCGTGTTCATGCCGGCGGATCAGTGGACTCCGGTTTGGCCTCTGCGGCCGAAGCCTGTGCCTGCTGCACCACCTCCTGCCGCTTGGCGAGCAAAGCGTGCAGCAGCTGGTACAAACGTACGGCCGAAGGAACGGTGAGAATGATTCTCGAGGTCAGCTGGGCCGGCTCGTCCGTAACCTTGCCCGCGCTGTTAGGATTGAAACCGAAATCCAGTACGATCTCCTCCGCGCCCATCATGCCGCGGCATAAATTGGCGTATTGCACTTGCAGGTGTGCGGTGGACAGTTCCACTGGTAGGGCTTGGTGGGATTGTCCGGTGGGTTGGGAAGAGGCGCTCATCGGCCGAAAGGTAGCGCGATTCCCCCTTCTGGCAAGTCCGAGCCGACAACCATCGCCGGGCCCAGACAACAGCTTCTTTGTTGCCCGGCAATTTCCAACTTTCACCGAACCAAGCTTTAGACAATTGCGCTCCTATTGCTTCACGGCTCCTATTCTCTCCTCTAGCGTCCGTGGCCAGCGCGCCTAGGTGACGGCCGTCCCCTTCCCAGCTGAACGCGGACAATCTCCTCCGTACGCTTGATTCCACGCAGGCTAAGTGCTAAGAATCTTCTAGTTGACCACTCAGTCTGGGGCCTGCCCCGGGAAAATAGTTTTCCAACACCTCAAAGTGAACGTGGTAAACTTTTCCCTTTCCTTACCCGACCGCATCGCTCATCACATGAATTCCAAACCTACCATGTCCTCGCCAGCCCCCCATCCTTCCTCTACCCCCAGTTTCCCACGCAAGATGTCCGCCTTCACGCTCATCGAGCTTCTCGTTGTCATCGCCATTATCGCGATTTTAGCCGGGCTGGCCTTCCCCGCGGTGCAGGGCGCCATGGGCTCCGCCAAAAAAGCCCAAGCCCGCAATGAGGTCAACCAGCTGGCTGCCGCGATCAAAAATTTTCATCTCGACTATGGGCGGTTGCCGGGAAGCGGAACCGCCGATGGACCCGCTCCTGCCGATCTCATCACCACGTTGACCTCCAGCAACAGTCAAAATCCGCGGGGCATCGTCTTCTTCGAACCGAAAATCGCCAAGGGCCAGAAAAACGGATTAGGAACCGATGGTAAAACCTACTACGACCCATGGGGCAACCCTTACGCCATCACCTTGGATTACGATTACAACAACAAGATCAAGAACACGAACAGTAACCAGACCAATTTTACGATTGTCATCGTGACGAGCACCGGCGGCTCTACCAACACGAACAGCATT
>CAIZMQ010000105.1 GCA_903934135.1 uncultured Verrucomicrobiota bacterium | reverse complement strand
GAACAGCTCGAGATCGGTGGCGGTCAGCACGCTACGGCTCGGGCTGCCATCGTCGGCCTCAGGACTGCTCGCCCCACCGAAGGCGTAGAGATCGACCAGTTCGGGAGTAGGCTCCAGGCCACCGCTCCATTGGGCGAAGGTCGTTCCGGAGAAAGGGATTTCCACGACCATCATGGTGTTGAGGTAACCACTGCCCACATCGTCCGCACCGGTGAAACCCACGTAGATGATACCATTTTGCTGCGGGCTGACATTGTCCAGGACAGCGACCTGCCCTTGATTGTGGGCCCCGAAGACCCCGACCAGCAAATCCACCGAGGAGACGGGCACGGTGAAGGTGTTATCGGTGTACGTGGTGTAGCGCGTAACGTTGTTGTTGTTGTATTTGTGCGAACCGAAGAAGGCCAGTTGGTAGGTCTTGTTCGGGTCGAGTCCTTGGATCTGGAAAGTCGAGTCGACGTAGAAATCGATTGCCCCGCGCTTGGCCCCCCCTAGGGGTCCGAGCAAATAGGAGTCGATCTCCACCGCATCGATCTCCGCCAAGGTCAGGGGATTGCTGGTCACTCCGGCGGGTCCGTTGTAACTGCCGGTGTTGCCAGGAGTGGTGAAGCCGAAGTTGATGGCCGTCGCGGTGCCAGTGGTGTCCACCAAATTCGAGTAGAACGCGCCGTTCCATACGCTGTTCCAGAAATTTCCGTTGGAATCCGCACCGATCTGAGAAACGCCGCTGTAGCTGTCGCTGTTTCCGAAGTCGATAAGGACTGCAGTGCCGGCCACCGGGGTAAAAGGGATCGCCTCGATAGACATCGAACTGAGGTAGCCCTTCAGCGGGTCATTGACGCCCGTCCATTGCACGTAAACGGTGGACGCAGCGGGCGTGACCTCGATGGAGACGGTTGCACCCGGATTGCCCGTTCCATCCACGGTACCGGTGGCGAGGACACCCGACCCCAACGCCGCTGTGTAATCAGCCTGACCAAACACTTCATAGCGCGTCTCCTCGTTGCCGGCACCGACATATTGTTTGGTGCCATAAAAGGTGAGGCGGTAGGCCACGCCCGGTTGCAAGCCTTGCAGTTGGAAGCGGCCCGAGGTTGTTGCTCCGTTGTTCGACACGTAGTAATCCATGGCCGCCTGGGGTGCGCCCAAATCCCCCAGTGCCGGTTTGTTGATGGCCGCATCGGCCGCGGCGATTTCTTCATTCGTAACAGGGTTGCTGGTCGGTCCGGCGATACTGTTGAAACTATCCACGCCTCCTAAAGCGTCCGGCGCCCAAGCGATGGTGGTCGGCGTGCCGGTCATATCGACCAGAGCAGGGGCATAACCGTAGGCGACGGAGTTCCAGTTTCCCGGCGTGGTCACGCCGCGGTAAGTGGTGTCGTTGCCGAAATCGATCAAAACTTTGGTTTGGGCCGAAGCGGCAAACAAGAAGACGAGCAGGGAGGTGGCGAGACCGCGGAGAAGGGGAGGAATCATGCCAATCATTGAACACACTATACACCAAAAGGCAATCCGGACCTTGCAAATTGCGCTGAGGCAGAACCCCAGGGATGCCATTTTCCAGAGTAAAAGAATTGACTTTAGGTAAAGTTTTCACTTAGGTCGGAAGGATGGCTGTTTCTTCTCCCCGCCGCGCTACGCTGCGCGATATCGCGTCCCAAGCGGGCCTGACGCGGATGGCGGTGTCGCTTGCCTTGCGCGGGAAAGCGGGCGTGTCCGATGCGACGAGGAACAAAGTCCTCCGTCTGGCCAAGCAGCTTGGCTACCGTCCTGATCCTGAGGTTTCAAAGCTGCTGGCCCGCATCCGCAGCCGGGCTTCGATCGAGATCAGCTCGTGTCTTGCTTTGCTGACCTCCGGGCCGGCTCCCGGGGACTGGAAACGGCTTGCCACCGAGCGCAAGTATGTCGAAGGAGCGACCGAGAGAGCTCGCGAATACGGCTACCGACTGGAGGAGTTTTGGCTCAACGAACGAGGCATGACGCGCGACCGGTTGGCCAGCATTATCTGGAATCGCGGCATCGAAGGAGTGGTCATCGCGCCGCTGCAGGGAAAATTGTCTGGACGTGATGCCCGGGATCTCGATTTCGAACTCGACCGCTTTGCCGCGGTCGAAATCAGCGAGACCTTTGAAACACCCGACCTCGACCGTTCGATCCATGACCAATACACGTCGATGCAGCGTTGTCTGCACGAGTTGTGCGCGCTCGGCTACCGGCGCATCGGGTTTGTCGTCGAAGATTCCCTCGATCTTCGGGTCAACGGCAAGTGGACCGCATCTTTTCTCGAGCACCGCAACCGTCACGGTGAAGGAGATTTGCTGCCACCGCTGATTTTGCCCGGGACGAGCCAATCGTCTTTCGACCGTTGGTTTGAGCGTCATGGACCGGAGGCGATTGTGAGTGTGGACCGTCTGGGACTCGAATTGCTCAAGGCCCGAGGATGCCGTATTCCGCGCGACGTCGGCTACGCGTCCCTCGACCTGGATGGTGAGGAATCCCAAAAATTGCAGCTCAGTGGCATCGATCAGAACTCTCGCCGAGTCGGTGCGGCGGCGGTCGACATGCTGGTGGCTGCCGTCCAGCGCGGGCAGCGTGGCCTGCCTGAGCATCCTGTGCGCCTTGAAGTCGAGGGCACATGGCGCGAGGGGCAGAGTACTCGCAGCCTTCGTGGCAGGAAACGCACCTGAGCCCCGGACCTCGTCATGGCCGACCGCGCCGCTGTCGGTGCCGAGGCGATGGCTCCCTTTCTTCCGCTGCGCTCGATCCACAACCGAGGGGGATAGCAGCTTTACGTAAAGTGGCTTTCCGGTGTTTTTAGCTTCAATGCCATACTATATCTTTTGGCCATGTATTTCCGACTCCACTACAGCTTCGGGGCCCTCTCCAGACAACTGGCCGTGGCGCTCGGTTTGGCTCTTCTTTTGCCGACTGCCGCGCTGGCCCAACCCGACGATCCATACACCGAGAAGCTCCAAGCAGGCGACTCGAAGTCCTCCTCGGGTGACCATGCCGGGGCGGTCGCCGATTACGAGGCGGCAGTGACCGACGCGCGAACGCCGACGCAGCGTGCTTTGGCCTTGGGCAAAAAGGCTATGGTTCTGGTGCGAATGCGGGACTATCCCACTGCCAGAGAAGCGGCTGACAGCGCCCTCTCCACCAACGGGTCCATCGAGGCGGTGGCTGAAGTCACCGCCTTGCAGGCGCTCGCCAAGTGTCAACTTCACGAAAAAAACTACACCGGTGCTCTCGATTCGATGACCCGTGCCGGCGAGCTCTCCGGAATTGAATGGGCTAAGCCGGAGTTGGCAATGATTCGTGGGGACGCGGAGCGCGGAACCGGCATGTTCGATGCCGCCTTGGCTTCTTACCGAAGCATTCTGGACATGCCGGAGGTTTCCAATGAATTCCGGGGCGTGGCGTGGTTGAATATCGGACTCACCGAGCAGTACGGCTTAAAGAGCGGACTTAATGCCAAAGAGGCCTACATGAGCGCGGGCGAGTTGAATCCCGGACTCAAAGCCGAGACCGAGGCCCACATGGCCAAAATCCCATAATCTTTCATGGTGGCCGTTCCCGCCGGTTGTGTGCGTCTCCGCGCTTCCACCCTCCTCGCCTCCGCTTTGGTTTTGCTCGTCATGGCGGGTTGCAAGCCGGCCGCGCCAACCAAGCAAGTTGAAGTGGCCGGTTCGTCTGCCGTTCCTTCGCCATTGTCCGGGAGTACCGATGTCGCGGAAATGGCGGTCGCGTCGCTGGCTGAAATCGAGCCAGCCAAGCTGGCTCCCGTTCTCTCTGCCTTGTCGGACGGTCAGGCCAAGTCTCTGCTCATGCACTATATGCCATGGTACGAAACTCCTGCGGTGAGGGGTCAATGGGGTGCGCATTGGACCGGACACCGCAAGGAACACGATCCCGAAGTCATCAAAGAAAACGGCTTGCCCGATATCTGGTCGCAGTTCCATCCGTTGATCGGGCTTTATGACTCGACGGATCCCGACACGCTCGAGTGCCAGCTTTTGCAAATGAAACTCGCTGGCGTTAACGGCGTCATTGTCGATTGGTATGGCACTTATCCCGCGGCGGATTACCCGGTTATCCATCAAGCGACCAAGGCCATGTTTGAGGCGTGCGGGGAATTCGGCATGAAATTCGCCGCCTGCTACGAGGACCGGTCGCTTGAGTTGCTCGTGAACTGGAGAAAAATTTCTCCGGCAGAAGTTCCTGCCCAGCTCGCCGAGAATTTCAAGTGGGCCGCCGCGGAATGGTTCGGTGCCCCCCAGTATTTCCAGTTCGAAGGTCGTCCTCTGCTCCTCAATTTCGGGCCGATTTACCTCAAGGAGAAAGAGGCGTGGACCGATGCCGTTGAGGCATGCGATCCGCGTCCCGCCTTCTTCGCCCTTCACCATCTGTGGCAGGGTGCGGGGGCCGATGGCGGCTTTTCGTGGGTTCACACCGACCCGTTCAACGACGAACCTGGCGAGGAGGTTATCGTCCAACGCCTCACCGATACCCATAATTATCGTTCCATGGATCCTCTCCAATCGATCCCGTCGGCCTATCCCGGATTCGAGGACGTCTACGAAACCAGCCTGCTCAACCTTGGTCGGCGCGAAGGACGCACCATGCGCGAAACGCTTCGGGCCGCGATGGAAGGCCCGTGGCCGGTCGTGCAACTCGTCACTTGGAATGATTACGGCGAAGGCACGGTGATAGAACCCACGCACGAGGATGGCTACGCGGCTTTGGAAGCCATTCAGGATGCCCGCCGACAGGAGTTGGGCGATGCCTTTACTTTCACCGCCGAAGATCTCCGCCTCCCGGCGCGCCTCCTTGGGCTACGAAGAGCGGGTAATGCGACGAGGCAAGAACTAGACCAAGTTTCCGACCTGCTTTGCGCCGGCCAATGCCAGGCCGCGGAGGAGTTGCTGAACCGTCTTGAGTCGGCGAGCGCAGATCCCCAATAATCAAAATAAAGTCATGAGGTCCGAGCAAATTTTCCATGCGGCGCAGCACGGCGTTATCTTCTTTCGGTTCCGACAATGAGCGGGGAACAGGACCTGACAATGCCGAGAAATCGCCGACTCGACTCCCAACTGGCCCCACCGAGAAAATCCTTTTTCCCGTTGCCTCGGCTTTCGGTGCTCCTGGCTTGCGCTGCTATCCCACTGTCCACGGGAGCGGGTAGTCCATGGACGGTCGATCTCGCCCCCGAGATCGAGATTTCATGGATGTCGACGCCGGGCCGTAGTTATCAAGTGCAGTGGTCAGCTCCTCCAGGGCAGGGCCCGTGGGCCGACCTTGGTGGACGCCTTCCCGGCAATGCTCCGCCCCAAGCCGCTCACGATACGGCGCGCGACGGACGTATTTATCGCGTGATGGAAACCGTGCCGGGTTCGGCTGATGCCTGGGTCCCGACCAATATCCTGGCCAACGCCAACCCGGGTTTTGAATCCGGGGCCACTGGCTGGCAACTCGGTTCGAGCCACACGTTTTCCGTGGCTGATCCGCACAGCGGCGCGTCATCCCTGCGCAGCTCCATCACAGGGAGGTATATCGGGTCGCAGTTGTCCAAATCCGTGCCGAACGTTGTTCCCGGGACGCCCTACACGCTCTCCTTCCACGCCAGACAGGTCAGCTTCGGTCCGTCCTACGTGCAGCACTACCGCATCTCGTGGGTGGAGCCCGGCGGCGCCGTTACCTACGGCGACTGGGTCAACTTCACCGGCGGCGACAACGCGTGGACCAAGGTCACCGCATCTCCAGTGGTTGCCCCGGACAACGCGGCCAGCGCGCTCATCGATTGGTATTTTGCCACCGGCGGTGACGATACCGGCGGGGAGGTGATCCTCGACGATGTGGAATTTTCTTCGCCGACTTTGGTTCCCGGGACGCCGGACGAAACGCGCATCATCGGCTCCGCGGCAAGGCCGGTCATGCGCCTGTCCTGGCCATCCATCGAGGGCTTGTCTTACCAAATCGAACAGACGGACTCACTGACCTCGCCCGAGTGGTCGCCTGTCGCGACAGTGGTTGGTGCCGCAGGGACGACCTCCAGCCATTTGCCCATGGAAGAGGATCACAAATTCTACAGGTTGACGCGCCCGCTTGTCGCGCCCGCTCCGCCTTCCAATCTGCGCTTCGTGCCGACCGGCATGGCGGGCACAATTAGCCTCGCATGGGATGACTCAGCTTCGGCCGGCCTGACAGGCTACCGTATTCTCTACGGAACCTCCCAGGACAACCTCGACCGTTCCGTCGATGTGGGGTTTGTCCAATCCGCAACGCTTCCGGACCTCGAACCCGGTCAAACCTACCACATCGTCGTTAGTGCTTTGTCGGCGGACGGCCCTGGCCAGCCCGGCGCGGTGATCCTCGAGGGCCAACCCGAAGAGGCCGCGGTTTTTTTGCCTCTCTACAATGCCGACACCCTGCTGCAGCCCGATCCCGTGATCGAGACTTCCACGGCCAAAATCACCCGTTTGGCCGATCGCGCCCGAGATCGGCATGCACGCGAGGGCATTGGCTACTTGCTAACCCATGGACCCGAGCTTTCCGCGGCATACAAATACGACCACTATCTGCCCTTTTACTGGGAGCAGCGGGTTGCCCAGATCGAGATCATCGACAAGGTGGCCAAAGGCGGCAACGAAGTTGTTTTCAACATCACCACCCAGGCCCAGTTGAATCCCGCGGAGTTCCGCACGTTTTTCAACATCGGTTCGCCGCACTCCGGCTACCACAACAACCACTCCGACGATCTCAACGCCGGAGTGACTCTTGTCTCGACCACCGCGTCCGTCCGCTACCCGGGGGAGACCGATTTCAATTACACCGCCACGGTCGCCCGGCAGATGCCCGAAAACCGGCCCCTGCGGGTCGGCGACCGCGTAGAGGTGGAGCTGAGCCAGTTCCTGCTCGCGCCGCGCCATGGGCG
>CAIZMQ010000104.1 GCA_903934135.1 uncultured Verrucomicrobiota bacterium | reverse complement strand
GTTGTAAGCCTCGCAGATGAGTTGCATGTCGCCGTATTCGATGCCGTTGTGGACCATCTTGACGAAGTGGCCGGCGCCATTGGGGCCGATGTAGGTGGTGCAAGGCACACCGCCTTGGATCGGTTTGCCGGGCGCGGCGCCCTCGAGAGGTTTGCCGGTCTTTGCGTCTACCTTGGCGGCGATGGCGTTCCAGATCGGAGCGAGTTCCTGCCAAGAGGATTCCGCTCCGCCGGGCATGAGGGACGGACCAAAACGCGCGCCCTCTTCGCCGCCGGAGACGCCGGAGCCGATGAAGCGGAGATGTTTGGTCGCGAGGTCTTTTTCGCGCCGGATGGTGTCCGACCACAAGGCGTTGCCGCCGTCGATGATGATATCATCTTTCTCGAGGAGCGGCACGAGGCTGTCGATTACGGCGTCGGTCGCCTTGCCGGCTTGGACCAGGATGATGATTTTGCGCGGACGTTGGATCGACGCGACGAAGTCTTCGAGGGTCAGGGCGGCATGGAGTCCGCCCGGGGTGCCGGGGTGATTTTTAACGAATTCCTCGGTCTTCGCCGTCGTACGGTTGTAAACCGAGATGCGGAAGCCGTGGTCGGCGATGTTCAGCGCGAGGTTTTGCCCCATCACGGCGAGGCCGATGAGACCGATGTCGGAAAGTTCTTTGCTCATGTGCTTCAGAGTTTGTTGGCTTGGGCGAGAGCGGGCTTGCCCTCCAGGACGTTGATCATATTTTGCGCCGCCATGGTGGCTTGGCGCACCACACTCTCATAGGTTCGCGAGCCGATGTGCGGCGTGATGACCGCGCCGCGGCACTTGAGCAGCGGGTGATCGGGTCGGGGCGGCTCCTCGTCGAGAACGTCGGCGCCGTAGCCGGCGATCTGCCCCTCGCCGAGGGCGGCGGCCAGCGCGGAGCTGCCGACCAGTTCGCCGCGCGCGCAATTGAGCAGCACGGCGTTTTTCTTGAAAAGCTTGAGGCGCTCCGTGTTGATGAAATTTTTCGTCTCCGGCGTGAGGTTCATGTGCAGGGAAACGATGTCGGAGCGCCGGATGAGATCGTCCACATCGTCGACGCGCTCAACACCGTGGGCCCGAGCGAAGTCCGCATCCCAATAAACGTCGTAACCCAGCACGTTCATGCCGAAGGCGCGGGCGCGGACGGCGACTTCCTTGCCGATGCGTCCCAGACCGGCGATGCCGATGGTCTTGCCCATGAGTTCGTGACCCGTGAGGCGTTTCCATTTCCCATCGTGGACGGCATTGGATTGCTCGACGATCTGGCGATAGATGGCGAGAAGGAGCCCGAAGGTGTGTTCGGCCACCGTGGTGTGGTTGACTCCCGGGCAAAAGGTGACGGGGATTTTCAGTTCGGTCGCCGACGCGACGTCCACTTTGTCGAGGCCAATGCCGTATTTGGCCACGACCTTGAGGCGCGGGAGGGATTTCTCAAGGACGGCGCGCGTGATGGCATCGTCGCCGCAAAGGAACGCATCGAAGTCACCGGCCAATTCCAGCATGCGCGCTTCGTTGAGCGGACCGCGCTCGCGGACGATTTCGTAGCCCTCTCGCGCCAGCAGAGCGTGGTGCGGACCGGGGGTATCTTGGAAAGATGTGGTGGTGAGAAGGATTTTGGCCATGGGAAAAAGAAGGGTATTTGCGGCAAGCAGGCGTCTGATCTGACAACATCATTTTGCCGTACTCAGGCTCGTTGTCGAAGGAAACAAGTGTAGCACCCTCGCAAGCATGGTATAAATTGCTACTTCGTGAAAGCGGCCCGCGAAATCTACCTGCCCGAACCCGGGTCCCCGCACTGGATTCCTCCCGGGCCACCTCCGGGCGGTTTGCTTTACCTCGCATGGGGCCGCCGGTTTTACGGCCGCTACCCCATTCCGCTTCGCGTTCACCACGGGTGGACCTACATGGTCGTGCTTTCGGGTCACCCCCACCTACTGGCGGGAGACAAGCGCCAGAGGACATCGCGAGGATCGCTCATCGTCGCCGGGCCCGATGTCCCCTACGGATGGAGCGACCGTCCGAATGCCCCGTGCTCCCTCCTTGTCTGGTTCTGGAGCCAACCTCCGGAAATCGGCGCAAAGCTGGACAAAAAGACGTGCTGGCTGCGCACGGCCGACGCCGAAACAACCGCTGAACTGGAGCAGTTGCATCGCCTGACCCGGCGCGAGATCCAGCGGCCCGATTCTTTCTCGCCGGAGGTTGTCGCCGCCTTAAAAAAACTCATCGACACCAATCTGGCCCGCAGCGCCCGCGGCCCGGCGGAGACCGGCACGCGCGATGCCCACCGGTTGCAATTGGCCGAGCAATGGATGCGCAGGCACCTCGACGTGCGTGCGCCGGCGGCCGCACTGGCCGATTACCTCGGCGTTTCCGCCATGGGCCTGCAGCGTCTCTTCCGCCAGGCGACTGGTCGCGCGCCCGGCCGGGCCCTGCTCGAAATGAAGCTGCGCGAAGCCTCGCGCCTGCTCTCCCGACCGGGCACCACGGTGAAAGAAACCGCCCTCACGCTCGGCTACCGGCATCCGGGTGACTTTACCCGCGCCTACGCTAAATTCCACGGACACCCACCATCGGACCGCAGGGATTGAGGAACAAGTGCTCCTCTCTTTTTTGTCGCCTGCTCCCGGAGCAAGCCGCAGACCGGTTACTCAGCCTCCGCGCATGGCACCGGTTCGCGCCACCTCCAGGCGTATCGGATTACCTCTTGCGGGCGTCGGCCAAATCACGTGCCGAACGCGCATGGGCAGCGATGGCTCTCCAATCCTTCGCTTTGATTCCTTCGCGCGGCGCGATCCATGAGCCACCGATCGCGGCGATGAGAGGATCGTCGAGATAGTCTGCCGCGTTTTTCGCGGTCAGGCCTCCGAGCGGGACGTAGCGCAGACCAAGGTGCGCATAAGGTGCCGCCATGGCGCGCAGATATGGCAAGCCTCCAAGTTGCTCCGCGGGGAAGAATTTCAGCAACCGGCATCCGTGCTCGACGGCGATTTCGATATCGCTCGGAGTGGCAATTCCCGGACCGAAAGAAAAACCCGCCTCCCTCGCCGCAGTGAGGAGACGCGGGTTGCAACCCGGGGAAACGCCGAAGGCGGCATCGGCCTCGCGCGCCGCATGCAGCTGATCGACACTCAAGATGGTCCCGATCCCCGCCACCATTTCCGGAACCTCGCGGCGGATGTGCCGCAGAGCGTCCAAGGCGGCGGGGGTCCGGAGGGTCAGTTCCATCACACCCACCCCACCCTCGAGCAAAGCCCGCGCCAGCGGCACGGCGTCCCCGGCATCGTCGATAACGAGTACGGCGACAATGCCGGCCTCGCAAATTTTATCGGCCAAGGCGGGATCGAAGAGCGGGGAAAGCATGCGCGTAATTTCTTATTTCATAGCCGGCACGTCGAGCCAGCGTCGCTCGGCCCATGATTGGAGCCCCAGCTCGGCCAGTTGCACACCCTTGGCGCCTTCGCGCAACGACCAGGGAAACGGTTCGTTTTTGACCACGTGGCGCAGGAAGAGTTCCCACTGCACCTTGAACGCGTTGTCGGCGCTGTCGTTGGTCGGCTGCGTGATCCATCCGGCCTTGTAGTCGATCGGGCTGTCCATGTCGGGATTCCAGACGCAGCGCGGGGTGGCCGAGCCGTGCTGAACGGTGCAATTGCGCAGTCCTGCAACGGCGGATCCCTCCGTGCCGTCGACCTGCAGCGTGAGCAGATCGTCGCGTTTCACGCGGACAGTCCACGAGGAATTGAAATGGCAAACGACACCGTTGGTCAGTTCGAACGTGGCATAAGCAGAATCGTCAGCCGTGCACTTGTACGTCTTCCCCTGCTCGTCCCAGCGCTCTGGGATGTGTGTCGCCCCGAGGCAGCTGACCGACTTGATGTCTCCGAAAAGGTTTTGCACGACGTATTGCCAGTGGCAGAGCATGTCGACGATGATGCCGCCATCGTCTTCCTTGCGGTAGTTCCACGAGGGCCGCTGGAGCTTTTCGTGTTCGCCGGTGAAAACCCAGTAACCGAACTCTCCGCGCACCGAGAGAATTTTGCCGAAGAAGCCGGTGTCGATGAGGTATTTCAGTTTGAGCAAGCCGGGGAGCCAAAGTTTGTCCTGTACCACTCCGTTTTTCAGTCCGGCCGCCTCGGCCTCCTTGGCGAGGGCAAGAGCCTCGGCCGAAGTCGTCGCGGTGGGCTTCTCGCAATAGATGTGCTTGCCGGCGGCGATCGCCTTGCGAACGCCGATCGGACGCTGTCCGGTGAGCGTGGCGTCGAAATAGATGATGTTGTGCTTGTCCTTCAGCGCCGCGTCGAGATCGGTCGTGTAGCGCTTCACGCCGGTGCGGGCGGCGAGCGCAGCCAGCTTGGCCTCGCTGCGACCGACAAGAATCGGGTCGGGCATGATGACTTCGTCATCGCTGATTTTGACACCACCTTGGTCGATGATGGCCTTGACCGAACGGATCAGGTGCTGATTCGTCCCCATGCGTCCCGTGACGCCGTTCATGATGATTCCTACG
>CAIZMQ010000103.1 GCA_903934135.1 uncultured Verrucomicrobiota bacterium | reverse complement strand
TTGTAGACCGCATTCATCTCGGCAAAATTTTTCTCGGTCAACTGGGCAAGGAAGACGCGGCAGCTGACCACATCGGAGAGCTTGGCCCCCGCCCCCTCGACAACCTTGCGCATGTTGCTCAGCACGATGCGGGTCTGCTCACCGACCGGACCGTCGCACATCTTGCCGGTGGACGGATCCATCGGTGTCATACCGGAGACAAAGAGGAATTTTCCCTCGGCAGCTACGGCGAGGGAGTAAGGACCGATGGCCGACGGGCCTTCGGGGACGGAGGTGATGCATTGGCGCATGAAATTCTTTTAGCCGCTGGCCGGGCGAAATCAACGCTGGCCCGCGGCCCGGCGCAAGGCGTCGACCTCCTTCGCCGACAAATCCCGCCATGATCCGCGCGGTTGGCGTCCCAGCCGGAGGGGCCCGAGGCGCGTCCTGGTCAGCCGCTTCACCTTGTAACCCAGCGCGGCAAACATGCGGCGGATCTGGCGGTTGATTCCTTGGGTCAGAACCACCCGCACCTTGTTCGCGCCTTCGACATGGACATGCGCCGCTCTGGCCCGTCCTTCTTCCAAGTAAATTCCCTTGATCAACTTCGGGATAAGGCTCGTGTCGAAGGAGCGGTCGAGCACGACATCGTATTCTTTTTCCACGTGCCGCGAGGGATGGGTCAAGGCTTGGGCCAAGGCGCCGTCGTTGGTCAGGAGCAAAAGCCCTTCGCTTTCCGCATCAAGCCGCCCGGCGTACGGCAAGGTCGACAATTCGGGCGGCAGCAACTGATAAAGTGTGGGCTTGCCGCCTTGCGAAGCGCGCGAAGTCAAACAGCCCGCCGGCTTGTGCACAGCCAAGTAGCGCGTTTCGGCCGTCCGCACCACACGCCCCCGTGCCACCACCGTGTCGCCCGGTGCGACCGACGTGGCCAACTCGCGTATCGCACGCCCGTTGATGCGCACCCCGCCGGCCAGGATGATTTCCTCGCAAGCACGTCGGGACCCGAGCCCGCAGAGGGCAAGGTAACGGTTTAAACGCATGGACCGGCTCCGGTTTGCCGCGGGGCAACCCGCCGTGACGATCACTCGTCCGGCTTGGTCTTCTTCAGGCCGAGGACGCTCTGACCTTCCTTGAACTGTCCGCGCTTTTTCAGCACCTCGACGCGCTCGAAACGCTTGAGAACATTGCGCTTCGCTTTGATTGCGCCTTGGCCGCGGAGACTTCTGTGCTGACTCATATAATTGACCTTTATAGCCGTTCCGACCCCGCCTGCCAATCAAAAGCTCGGTCAAACCGAAATGGCCGCGGTTCCCGCGCTCAGACCAGCCCCAATTTCATCCGCCCCGCCTCGGTGATCATGCCCTGATTCCAAGGTGGCGACCAGACGAGGTCCACTTCAGCCGACTCCACCCCCGGCACGGTGAGGATGCGACTGCGCGCGTCGGCCGCAATGGTCGGGCCCATGCCGCAACCGGGGGCGGTGAGGGTCATTTTGACGTTCACCGTGGTGCCGCCCGATTCGCTTTTGCCGAGGATCAAATCATAGACCAACCCGAGGTCCACGATGTTGACCGGGATTTCCGGGTCATAGACGTTTTTCAATTGCGTCCAGACATCCTCGTCTTTCACCTCGCCGCCCGCCGCGATAACGCCCTCCGGTTTCACGTTGGCTTCCTTTTTCTCCGCCGCGATCCCCAAGGCATCGGCATCGGTCTCGGCGATGCGCGCCAGGCCCGTCTGGGTGGCCACGGTGTAGGTGCCACCGAGCGACTGGGTAATAATGACCGGACTGCCGGCCGTCAGCGTCGCCTCCTCGCCGCTTGGAATAAGGACCACTTTGCAGTCGCGGCTCAACGTAATTTCACGGTGTTCCATGGCTGACAATCTACCCGGCGGTGGCCGGCAATCCAATCAAATGGTTTCGCGCCCTGTCAGCGGATGTGTAAGATCCGAATTGGTATGACTTGGCTTACTCTCTGGCAGGGCAAATGGATCTTGCTTGTTCTGGCCGCGGCGACTGCCGCAGCTTGGTTCGTGGCCCCATGGTTGGCCATCCCCCCCGCCGCCCTCCTGGTTTTCACCCTCTGGTTTTTTCGTGATCCACCCCGTACCACTCCCGACGGACCGGGCCTCATTGTTTCGCCGGCCGACGGACGCGTCACCGACATCGTGGAAATCGAGGAAGCGGAGCTGATCAACCGGCGCGTTTGCCGCGTCGGCATTTTTCTTTCGGTTTTCGACGTGCACGTCAACCGGGCCCCGGCGGACTGTCGCGTGGTTTACACCGCGGAGTTCGCGGGCACCTACCATGACGCCCGCAGCCCGGCTGCCTCCACTCACAACACGGCACGCACCTGGGGCTTCGAGTGCCGTGACGGCGTCCTCTTGGTGGTGCGCCAGATCACCGGGGCTATCGCGCGCCGCATTATCCCTTGGGCCCGACCCGACCAGCATCTGGCGCGCGGCGAACGCTTCGGCATGATCCGCTTTGGATCGCGCACCGAGATCTGCCTTCCGCTCGAGGCGGAGGTCGCCATCCGTGTCGGCGACCGGGTTCAGGGAGGCAGCACGATCATCGCGCGCTTGCTGCCATCCGGTCAGACCGCGCAGCCTGCCGGCCATCCTTCCACCGCCCGATGAACCCCGAACCAGACAACCAAGCAGCGAGGATTTACCTCCTGCCCAATCTCATGACCGCGGGCAACCTGTTCTGCGGATTCGCCGCGGTGCTCAATATCCTCGACGCGGTCATCCAGATGAACGCCGGCCTGAGTCCCGCCGGGCAGATCCATACCGCGATCTGGTTCATCCTCGGGGCCTGCGTTTTCGATTTGCTCGACGGGCGCCTCGCGCGCCTCGGGGGGAACGAAAGCGCCTTCGGGCGCGAATTCGATTCGCTGGCCGACATTGTCTCCTTCGGCGTGGCCCCCGCCCTGCTTACCTTTAACATCGTGCTCCGCGATTTCGACCGCTACGGCATGCTCATCGCCTTTGTTTATCTCGCCTGCGGCGCCCTGCGTCTCGCGCGGTTCAATTGCCTTGCCGCGCAGCGCGGAGAGGATGCGGCGAACAAGGATTTCGAGGGCTTTCCCATTCCGGCCGCCGCGGGCCTCATTGCCTCGCTCACCTTGTTCATGCTCTGGCTCGATGCCGGGGAGAAAGCGATCGGACCGTGGAAGTTCGCCCTGCCCCCGCTCATGCTTTTCCTTTCCTTCATGATGTTCAGCAAGGTGCGCTACCCGAGCTTCAAAGCGGTCAACTGGCGTACCCGACGGTCCATTCCGAAATTTATCGGCATCATCGTCGTGCTCATCTTCACCGTGATGAATTACGAGTGGATGCCGGCCATGATCTTCATCGCCTACCTGCTCTACGGACTGGCCCGCCCGCTCATCTCGCAGGCTTGGCGTCGAGAAATCGAGACCGAACTCGGCGAGGACGAAGAAAGCCCCACGGAAAACCGCGGGGCTTGAGCATGGTCGCGTTCGGACGGACGCCGCTTAGAACGGGATGTCGTCGTCGGAGGGCTCTTCAGACGCAGGTGCCGCCTTGGCCGGCTTGGCTGCGCTGCCGGACCGGCTACCGCCGCCCGTCCCACCACCTCCACCGCCCTCACCCGCATCGCGGCCGCCGAGGAGTTGGAGATTTTCCCCGATAACTTTCAGCTTGGAACGCTTTTGCCCGGTCTGTTTGTCGTCCCACGTGTCGAGCTGCAAGCGGCCCTCGATCATCACGGGACGGCCTTTCTTGATATACTCGCCGGCGATCTCGGCTGGGCGGCCCCAGAGGGTGACGTCGACAAAAGTTGTTTCCTCGCGCTTCTCGCCGCCATCCGTGGAGTAGTAACGGTTGACCGCGAGACCGAGTTCGGTCACGGCCGTGCCCTTCGGCGTGTATTTGACCTCGGGATCGCGGGTGCAATTGCCGAGGAGGACAACTCGATTGTAAGAAGCCATGGTCGTCGGGGATCAGGCCGCTTGCGCGACGGGTTTCAGTTTCTGGTAATGTTGCAGATGGATGACCGAATCGAGCTTCCACTTGGACTGCAGGGCTTCGATCTGGGCCGGCTCGGCGTGGACAATGAAATTCACGTAGTAGCCGGAAGTCTGTTTGCGGCTGACGTAGGCAAAATGTCGCTTCTCCAGACGCTGGGTCTGCTCGAGTTCCATCCCTTCGGCCTTGATTTGTTTCTCCACGGTTTCGATCAGGTCATTGACCGATTCCTCTTTCCCTTTGGTGTTGAGCACCAGCAGCACTTCGTAACGTCGTTTGGTCATAATCCTTCTTTATTGAACTCATTCATCGCCGCGGCAAGCCCGTTTTTCAGAATGACGCGAATTGATGCGGCCGCACGGTCCGTTATCGCGCCCAAAGCCACCTCCTCTTCGGGGGTGAAAGGCGCGAGCACGTAATCCGGCAAAGCCATGGGAGGGGGCGGGTTGCCAATCCCTACGCGCAGGCGCGGCACGTCCTCGGTGGCGAAATGCACGAGGACGGACTCCAGGCCGTTGTGGCTCCCCGCAGAGCCCGACGGCCGGATCCGCAGCCGCCCGAAGGCCAGAGCGGCATCGTCAAGCACGACCAAGACGCGCTCGTGGGGGATTTTGTAGAAATCGGCCATGGCCCGTACGGCCACGCCGCTCAGGTTCATGAAAGTCGACGGTTTAAGCAGCCATGCGCTCTCCGTGCGCGAGACATCCCCCTCGAAACGCCTCTCCCCGTGGAACGCCTCGGTGGCCAGCGCATCGAGCGCGAGCCAGCCGATGTTGTGCCGCGTACGTGCGTAGCGGGCCCCGGGATTACCCAAACCGGCGACCAGCCATGTCGGGGCGCCGGTTTCCATCCGGGTGCCGTCCTATTTGGACCCTTCCTTGGCCTCGCCTTCCTGCGGCTTCTTCTCCTTGATCACCTCGGGCTCCGAGGGACCGCCTTCGGTCGGCGCGGCGTCGTCGGCAACTTTCGGTTCGGAAACGAGGAAGACAGTGACACCACTGTCGGCCAGGTACTTCACGCCGGGTATGGCCGGAAGATCACTAATATGCAAAGCGGAGCCCAAGCCGAGGCCGCTCACGTCGACGCGGATCGATTCCGGCAGGTCCTTGGGCAGGCACTCGACTTCGACCATGCGTACGTTCTGCTCGAGCAGACCGCCACCGGTTTTGACCCCGGCCGATTCGCCGACCGCTTCAATCACCACCTCGGCGACGAGAGTCTCGTCCATCGAGACGGCTTGGAAGTCGATGTGCAGAACGAGGCGGCTGACCGGATGGTGCTGCACTTCGTTGATCAGCGCGAGACGAGCGCCGGGTTTGCCGCCATCCTCGATCTCGAGGTTGACCAGAATGTTTTCGCCCACCGCGTGGGACAACAAGGTGTCGATCGCGCGGCGCTCGACTTGCAAGGGCTGGGGCTCGAGCCCGTTGCCGTAAAGAATGGCGGGCACGGCCTTGACGGCCTTCAATTGTTTAACGGCGTTGCGCCCGAGGGCTGTGCGGCCCGTGGCCTTCAGACTGACTTGATTCGACATAAGGGCCGGGACACTAGACAGATCGTCCGTTGATTTCAAACAAAGAAGTCACGGACTCATCCTCATGGATCCGTTTGATCCCCTCGCCCAACAAGCTGGCCACCGAACAAATGGTCAGCGGGCAGCCTTCAAATTTCGGCACAGGCACACTGTCCGTGGCGACCAATTCCTTGATGTCCGACTCCCGCAGGCGCTTGGCCGCGACGTCGACCAGGACGGCGTGGGAGACCATGGCATAAATATCTTTCGCCCCTGCGGACCGCAGGATGCGTGCCGCCCCGGCCAAGGTGCCGGCCGTTTCGGTGAGGTCGTCGACCAGGAGAACATTTTTGCCCTCCACTTCGCCGATGACATGCTGTGCCTCGGTTTCGGTCGCGCTGATCCGGCGTTTGACCACGATGGCCAGGCCCGCACCGAGCACCTGCGCGTAGGCCGAAGCCATTTTCACCCCACCCACATCGGGTGAAACGACGACGAGGTCGGGGATATTTTTTTTCTGCAGGTGCTTGATCAGGACGGGCAGCGCGTAAAGGTGGTCGACCGGAATGTCGAAAAATCCCTGTAACTGCTGGGCATGCAGGTCCATGGTGAGCAAGCGGTTCACGCCGGCGGCCACGATGAGGTTTGCCACCAACTTCGCCGTGATCGGGACGCGCGGCTGGTCTTTGCGGTCCTGCCGCGCGTAGCCGAAAAATGGAATCACCGCGGTGATGCGCGCCGCGCTGGCCCGCCTCGCCGCATCGACCAGGATAAGCAATTCCATCAGATTCTGGTTGGTCGGCGGGCACGTCGGCTGGATGATGAAAACATCGCGCCCGCGCACGTTCTCGTTGATTTTCACGAACGTCTCCCCGTCCGGAAACGAGCTCACCGTGGCGTCGCCCAGCGGCACACCGATGTAGTCGGCAATGTCCTTGGCCAATTGCGGGTGCGCCGTGCCAGCGAGGAGTCTCATATCTGCTTTACCGCGAAACATGGGTTGATGTTCCCCGACCGGAGGCCGGTCTTGCAATTGCAAAAAAGGAAAACACGATGAACTATCCGGTCCCGATGCACGCGCCCCTCTTCCGCCAGCCTGATCCCGCGGAAATTCTCGCCCCGCTTGGCCTGCCCCTCACCCCGGCGGTGTCCGCCTTCGCCCGCGATTTGGCCCCGGCCGACGACGACCGGCTCGAAGAGATGGCGCGCCGCTCGCGGGCCATGACGCGCCGGCACTTTGGCCGGACGGTCCGCCTTTTTGCCCCGCTCTATCTCTCCAACGAGTGCATCAACAGCTGCTCCTACTGCGGCTTCTCACGCGAAAACGCCATCCTTCGCGTCACGCTCGAAGCCGGGCAGGTCCGGGCCGAAGCCCGCCACCTCGCCGCCCAAGGCTTCCGCAACATCCTCCTCGTCGCGGGCGAACACCCCAAATTTGTCTCCAACGGCTACCTCGAAAAAGTCCTCCGCACCCTTGCCCCGGAAATCCCGTCCCTCTCGATCGAAGTCGCCCCGATGGAAGCACCCGATTACCTTCCGCTCGTCCGAGCCGGGGCGGAAGGGCTTGTCGTTTACCAGGAAACTTACCACCGCCCGACCTACGCACGCATGCACATCGCCGGACCGAAAAAGGACTACGACTGGCGGCTGGCCTGCCCGGAACGCGGGCACGCCGCCGGTTTCCGACGTATCGGCATCGGGGTGCTTTTCGGATTGTGGGATTGGCGCGAGGAGGCCATCGCCCTCGCCGCCCATCTTGATCACCTCCTCCGCACCTGCTGGAAAGCCCATTTCACGGTCAGCTTCCCCCGCCTGCGTCCCGCCGCCGGCGACTTCCAACCCGCGCACCCGATCAATGACCGCGATTTTGTCCAACTGCTCTGCGCTTTCCGCCTCCACTTTCCGCGCACCGGCATCGTCTTGAGCACGCGTGAACCTGCCGCGCTGCGCGATGCAGTCGCACCGCTCGGAATCACCATGATGAGCGCCGGCAGCCACACCGAACCCGGCGGTTATACCGGGCTCGGACACGACAACCTCCATCTCACCGTGCGCGGACGGGCCATGGCCTGCGATGCTCCGGCCGACGCGCTGGCCACCGAGCAATTCTCCATCTCCGATCAGCGCACCCCGCAGGAAGTCGCGGCACAATTGCGCGATCTCGGGCTCGACCCGGTATGGAAAGACTGGGACCAAGCCATCCTCGCTACATGAATCTTCACCTCAACGGCAAAGAACGCGGGGTGGTCGCCACGAACGTGGAAGCACTAGTCGCGGAACTCGGCCTTCCTCTTGCCGCGACTCTGGTCGAACACAACGGCACCGCGCTCCTCCGCTCGGAGTGGCTCAAGACCCAGCTGCAAGATGGAGACCGCCTCGAAATTATCCGCATGGTGGCCGGCGGATGAAGCCGGGGGAATGATCAGGACCTCCTGCGCAGCCAGAGGCCGAGCCCGCCAACTCGATGCCTGCTGTTAAGCTTGGGCTGTTTGCACCACCACCTCGCTGCCTTCAACCCTCAGGGCAACCACCGGGGTTCCGGGCGCGATAAAGTCGCCCTCGCTGCGCGCGCAGACCATTTCGCCCGCGAACTCCGCCCGCCCCACCGGCCGCAACATGGAGACCGCCTTCCCCTTGTCCCCCGCACCCACCACCAAACGCGCTGCACCGGGTTCATCCATGGTCAGTGACCCTCCTCCCGGTTGGCTCGCCGTAAGGACCAACCGCCGCAATAACGGTATCTTCGGGAAAAATTGCGCGAGAAAAAAGATAGCCACTCCAGCCAAGCCGATGGCCACCCCGAGGTTAGCCAGCGGGAGGAGGAACAGATCGAAGGTCGGCCACTCCGGCGCCGTCGGGTAATAATCGACCATGGCCCAGAGCAATGATCCGAACATGAGCAAAGTCCCGACCAGGGCCAGCACCACGATTCCCGGAATGAAAATCAACTCGAGCAAAACAAGGATCACCCCGAGCACGAAAAATGCCGCGACCTCCATCCCGGTCAACCCGGCGACATAGTGCCCTGCGAAAAAGAGGAGAAAGCAAACTCCGGCCAGAACGCCCGGCACCCCGAAGCCCGGAGATTTGAACTCGATGTAGGTGCCGACAATTCCGCCGAGCAGGAACAACGGCGCCAGCATGGTGATGACAAGTGCCGCCCGCTCGAAACCGCTCGGCTCGGCTTCAACCACCGGGCCTTTCAAGCCGGCATCGCGGACCAGTTCGGCCACCGAGGCGGCGATTCCCTGGGCGAGGAGCGGTTTGCCTCCGATTTTTTCCACCGCTTCCTGCGCGCTCAAGGTAAGCAGTTCGCCGTCTTCCGTGATCACCTTGCCGCCGACCTTCACACCCTTTTCCTTGTTGATAAAAGCCTCCGCAAGCTCCGGATTGTGACCGCTGTTCTCCGCCGCACTGCGGAAGTAGCCGGAATAATAAGAGACGATTTTGTCATTCAGCGTCTCGGGGATTTCCTGCCCTCCGCCCATGACCGGGGCCGCCGCGCCGATCGCGCTGACCGGCGCCATCCAAATATGCTTCGTCCCGAGCGCGATGAGGGCACCCGCCGAGCCGGCATTGGGATCGACGTAAGTGTAAGTCGGGCCCTTCACCTTCATCAGCGCCTGCAAAATTTCCACCGCCGCGCCCAACTCCCCGCCCGGCGTATCCATATCGAGAATGTAGGCCGACGCATTGGCCGCCTCGCCCATCTTGATCACGCGCCGCAGGAAGAAAAATTGCGCTTTCGAGACCTCGCCCTTGAGCGGGATGACCACCACCGCGCCTTCGGGCACCTCCCCATCCAGCTTCTGCATCTCGGGAAGCGACTCGGCTGGCGCCTTGTCCGGCACGGCGGCCTGCGCCCACGCGGACGGTGCGGCAATCAAGAAAACGAAGAGCAAGAGGAACCTCATATCCCCGATCATCACCGCACTGGAGCCACCCTCAAGCCCAATCGGGCGAATTCGCGCGCCCCGGTTTGCCCTGTCCGCTAATATCCCGCCCATGCCCCGCATCGCCGAGGAAAGTATCGAGCGCGTCGCCGCCGCCAGCGACATCGTCGAAATCATCGGCGGCTACTTCCCGCTCAAACGCGCCGGCTCGAGTTGGCGCGCCCTCTGCCCCTTCCACCGCGAGAAATCCCCGTCCTTCAACATCAGCCCGCAAAAGCAGGCCTACTACTGCTTCGGCTGCGGCGCCGGGGGCAGCGTCTTCAAGTTCGTCATGGAATACGAACGCGTCGACTTCGCCACCGCGGTCCGCCGCCTCGCGCAGAAAGCCGGTATCACCATTCTCGAGGACGAATCCGCACCCGGTGACGACCAACGCCGCGAATTGCGCCAACGACTCCTCGCGCTGCACAAAACCGCCGCCGACTGGTTCCACGCCAACCTCCTCCGGTCTCCCGCCGGCGCCGCCGCCCGCGATTACCTGAAATCACGCGAGATCAGCTCCGACATCGCGAAAAATTGGCAAATCGGCTACGCGCCCGACAGCCGCGGCGCCCTGCTCAAACACGCGCGCGCCGCCGGCTTCAAAGACCACGAGTTGCGGGCCAGCGGGCTCTTCCACGGCGGCGAGGACAAACCGCTGGCCGACCGGTTCCGCCAGCGCCTCATGTTCCCCATCCGCAACGACTACGGCGAAGTCATTGCCTTCAGTGGACGCGTTCTCCCGCCCTCCGAGGATCCCGCCAAATACGTCAACTCGCCCGAGACCCCGCTTTTCAGCAAAGGCCGCGCCCTCTTCGGCCTCGACAAAGCACGCCGTCCCCTGGCCGACGCGGGCCTGGCCATTGTCTGCGAGGGACAACTTGACCTCATCCGCGTCTTCGAGAGCGGTCTGGAAAATGTCGTCGCCCCGCAAGGCACCGCGTTCACGCCGGCCCAAGCCCGCCTGCTCAAACGTTACACCGACGCCGCCGTCCTCTGCTTCGACTCGGATCGGGCCGGACGCACCGCGGTCGAACGCTCCTTGCCCATTCTGCTCGCCGCCGGCTTCGGCGTCCGCGTCGCCCCCTTGCCCGCCGGCGAGGACCCGGACTCACTCATCCGCAGAGACGGACCCGACGCATTTCGCTCCCTCATCGAGCGCGCTCCCGATTATTTCGATTTTTCGCTCGATGAAGCTGCGGCCAGCGGACAACTCGACAATCCTTCGGCCAAAGCCGCGCTGATCAGAAAACTCGCCGGCTTCGCCGCTCACCTTCCCGACGCCGTAGCCTGTGAATCTCTCGCCTCCCGACTCGGACCTCGCCTCGCCGTGTCCCCCCAGGCCTTTCTGGCCGCCGTGCCAGCCCGAGCTTCGGTAGCCAGCGAGGAAGAGCCGGAAAACGAAAACGAAGGCCCCCGCCCGGGCGAGGAGCCCGATAATACCATCCGTCTGCTCCTCCATGCCGTCCTCGGCAGCCTCGAAACACGCCAATGGCTGGCGTCCCAGAATATCGATCTTCTGTCCGGCCACCCCGGCGCAGGCCTTCTCCAAAAATGCCTGGCTGCCACCTTTGACCCGGCCGACGCGGCAGCCACCCAGTCCTTCTTGGCTGCCCAGTCGACCGAAGCCCAATCCGTGCTCGCCGCCCTCCTCATGGCGCGCCCGGCCACAGACCCCGGGGCCATCGCCCGCGATACCCTTCGCACGTTGCACCGGCAACAACTCGAAGCACGCCGCGCCGCCCTCACCGCCCGGCTCCGCCAATCCGGCCTCCCTTCCGGCGAAGTCGCCACCTTGCAGGCCCAGGTGGTTGACATCATTCGACAGATGAGTCAGGTTAGCGGGTCGCACTGACACCATCCCTGCAAAGGGTGCGCCGCCGGTCATCCTCTGGCGCGTCACCCCGACCGACGAACTGTTCTATGGCCACCAAATCGAAGAAGAAGCCAGCTAAAGTCAAATTCGCAAAGCCCAAAAAGCCTCTACGCAAGCCCGCGCC
Source organism: uncultured Verrucomicrobiota bacterium (assembly GCA_903934135.1). GTDB lineage: Bacteria > Verrucomicrobiota > Verrucomicrobiia > Chthoniobacterales > JACTMZ01 > JACTMZ01. The sequence goes on along the minus strand of CAIZMQ010000103.1, from coordinate 1,801 downwards.
GAAAAAGGCCAAGCCCGTAGCGAAGAAAAAGACCCCGGCCGCAAAACCCGCGCCGAAGGCGACCAAACCCGCGGCCAAAAAACCGGCTCCGCAGCCTGCGGCCAAACCCAAAGCCGCCCCGGTCAAGGCAACCAAAATTCCCGAAGTCGCAGCCTCCAAGCCCAAAGGCGGCGCGAAAAAGTCCGCCACCAAGCCCTCCGGCGGCAAGAACGGTGCTCACCTTGCGGCCGTCGAAGCGGCTCCGGCTATGGACGTCGACAAGTTTATCGCGGACAAAACCCGCGAGTTGGTCAAGCTGAGCAAGGATCAGGGCTACCTCACCTTCGACGACCTCGAAGAAAACCTGCCTTCCGCGGTCAATGACCCGGACGTCATCGACAAGATCATTACCCGCCTCCGCGAGGTTGAAATCGAACTGATCGAGCAAAGCGACATCGATACCGACAAAGCGCCGCGCAAAGAAGAGGAGAAAGAAGAAAAAGCCGAGAAGGACGAAAAGTCCGACGGCCGCCTCGACATCCTCGACGATCCCGTCCGCATGTATCTCAAGCAGATGGGTCAGGTTCCCCTGCTGACCCGCGAGCAGGAAGTTGAAATTTCCAAACGGATTGAAGATGCCGAAATCCGGGTGCAAGACATCGTCTACCGCATGGGCTTTGTGGCCCGTGCCCACCTCGACCTGGCCCAGAAACTTCTCGACCAGCGCGAACGCTTCGATCGCGTCATCATGGACAAAAAAATCGAAAGCCGCGAGCGCTACATGAAAGCCCTTCCGCGGCTCTGCGCGACGATCAAGACAGCCGCGCAAAGAATCGACCACCAGTTTGTCATCATCATCCGGAGTAAAAAGCCGGCGGCTCCGATTCTAAAAAGCTTCGAAAAATCCATCTCGAACCTCCGGGCCCACTACCCCAAGTTTTTCTACAAACAGAAAATCACCGACGACTTCGTCCAAGCCGCGGAAGACACCCACCGCACCCTTCTCCACCTCGGCGGCGAGCATGCCCAGCACAACGCGCGCGCCAAACGCAGCGCCGAGGCCAAGAAAAAAGCCCAGGAACTGGCCAAACGGATCCAAGAACTGTCGCTCCGGGCCTGGATGGTGCCGGACGACTTCAAGCAGTCCTACGGCGACCTCCGCAAGTGGCACCGCGCCGCGCACCAAGCCAAGACCGAAATGGTCGAGGCCAACCTGCGACTGGTCATCTCCATTGCCAAGAAATACACCAACCGCGGCCTCTCTTTCCTCGACCTCATCCAGGAAGGAAACATGGGCCTCATGAAGGCGGTGGAAAAATTCGAATACCGCCGCGGCTACAAATTCTCCACCTACGCCACATGGTGGATCCGCCAGGCCATCACCCGCTCGATCGCCGACCAGGCCCGCACCATCCGCATCCCCGTGCACATGATCGAGACGATCAACAAGCTCATCCGCGTGCAGAAACAGCTGGTGCAGGAATACGGACGCGAACCCTCTTCCGACGAGATCGCCGACGAGATCCAGCTCCCCGTCGAGCGCGTCCGCGCGGTCCTCAAGATGGCGCAGACCCCCATTTCCCTTCAAATGCCGGTCGGCGACAGCGACGACACGAGCTTCGGAGACTTCATCGAGGACAAATCGGCCGAAAACCCGGCCGACAGCGCCGCGATCATCCTGCTCAAGGACAAAATCAAAGACGTGCTCGAAAGTCTCACCGACCGCGAGCGCAGCGTCCTCGAACAGCGCTTCGGCCTGGTCGACGGCTACCCGCGCACTTTGGAGGAAGTCGGCCGCCAGTTCAAAGTGACCCGCGAACGT
>CAIZMQ010000102.1 GCA_903934135.1 uncultured Verrucomicrobiota bacterium | reverse complement strand
TCCCCTCCCCTCCTTCACCCGATGCTCTCCGCGCCATGGACACTGAGCGCCCACCGGTGTCGCCTCGCCCTGCTGCCGTTCCTGTCCGGAATTTTTCCTTTCCCAGCCCTCTTCCTGCCCTAGAAACCGCGCTGCCCGGACCCCGTCAAAACGCTTGACGCCTTTCATCTCTTTTCATCCCTCATTCTGAAAGTTTCATCCCAACCGCCTGCCCCACCCCATGTTGATTGCTGAGATCGCCAAAAAAGCGAAGGTCTCCCCGGCCACGGTTTCCCGTGCCATCAATCAACCTGCCATCGTGGCCCCCGAGAGTCTGGCCCGGATTCAGGCCGTGATGCGGCAGCACAACTACAGCCCCACCCCGCTCGATCGCCGCCGCGGCCCCAAGTCCCGCAAGCCCGACCTGCGCAAGGTCGGCGTCTGGTTCGTTGGAGCCAAAGCCCACAATCCCAGCCTTAATTGGTTTCAAGACCAGCTCCTCCAAATCCAGTCCGGTAATCCCCGCTATCGCGTCGATCTCAGCGTCCTCTTTTCGAATACGCCCAACGAGCTCCCTAGCCGCCTCGCCGAGGCCAAGCTCGACGGGATCATCATCCAGGGCATGGAGCCCTCCGCCGCCTGCCTCGCCCGCCTCGGCAGTCTCCCTCACGTGTGGTTCATGACGCGCCGCTCGACCACGTTTCCCGGAGATTTCGTCGAACCCAATAACGAGGAAAACGGCCAGCTCGCCGCCCAATATCTCAAGCGCCGCGGCCACAAATCCGTCGCCGTCATTTCCACCGATCCCGACTACAGCGCCATCGCCCGCCGCGTGCGCTCTTTCGTTCAACACGCCGGCGAAATCGGTCTCCACGTCCACAGTATTCTCGGCAATGCCAACCCCGGCGTGAGCTACCTCGAGATCAACAACGCCAACGGCGAGAGCGACACCCTCGTCCGCCGCTTCCTCGCCGCCAAACCGCGCCCCAGCGGTCTCTACGTGCCCGTCGACCACTTTTGCGGCACGTTCTTTCGCACCCTGCGCGAGGCTGGCCAACAAGCCGGCCGCGACTTCGAGGCCGTCCTCGGCAATTTCAATCCCGTCATTTACCACAACCTCGATCACCTGCCCGCCGCGATCGATATCAATTTACCCACCCTCGTGCGCAAGGTCGTCGATCACCTCATGTGGCGCATCGAAAACCCCGGCGCCAGCGGCCGCGTGGGCATCACGATATCCCCCACTCTGATTGAGCCCAAACCCACGAACGGGTCCTGATCCGCGACCCACTCATTTTTCAGTTCGCTGCACCCGCACGCTTTGTATCAACCTCCCCGTTTTCCCATCACTTTTCAGGTCTAACCTCCGCCGGCCTCCGCCGGTGGAAACCCGAAATCCCCACCACAAAACCATGATACCAACGACAAATCCGTCGAGCTCACTCGACCGAGCCAAGAAACTCGTGAGCCTGTGCCTCGCGGCGTCCCTCGCCGCCAGCACGGGCTTCGCTCAAGCCCCCACGGCCGACTCCATGCGTCGCCTGCAGGACGAAAACGCCGCCCTGCGCAAGCGCTTGGCCGAGCTCGAGGGCAAGGCCGCCCCCGCCGCTCCAGCC
>CAIZMQ010000101.1 GCA_903934135.1 uncultured Verrucomicrobiota bacterium | reverse complement strand
GCAGGTAGCGGCGACTGACAAAAAGCGAGCTGGCTTGCTCCGACCACACCGTGCCGGACGCATCATGAACCTTGGCGGCCTCGGCTTGCAGGCTGGCCAGCGCCGCATCCGGTTCGAAGGCTTCGCCGGAAGAACGGACGTCGGGGGCCGGAAACTCTTCCTGGACCGAGGAAAGTCCGAGTGCCGTATAAAGCGCCACAGCGAGAAGCAACAGTCCAACGGCAATAAGTAGAACGCGGTCGTAGTTGGCTTTGATCTGGTCCATGTTGGTCCGGTTACTCTTTGGGTGCGGCGGCGCTGACCGAGACGGAGGCGAGGCGCAGTTTGATGGTTAAACTCTCCTGCCCAAAGAGGACCGGAATCGGTGGCGGTTGGTCCGGGGTCTCGGCAGCAGCCGGTTCCTCCGCATTCTCCAGCGGATTCTCCTTGGAAGGTGCCACGGGGTTCGAGTTGGCTACGCTAACCAGGCGGACGAGGACCATGGGCTGGGCATTGGCGATGGCGTTCAGGGCTTGGCGGAAATTGGCTTGTTCTGCCACAAATTCCAGGTCGAAGGCGGCCAGGAGGAGATCCGCTAGTTTGCCGACTTCAGGCCGTCCTTGGTCTTCCTCCTTCTCGGCCTCTTCCGGGAGAGGGGTCCGGGTGATAGACGTGATTTCGGTGACGCGTGACTCGAGAAGGACGCGCACCACATTCGAGATGCTGGCCAGTTGCTGCCCGAGGGCGGGCGCGGCGGCTGCTGTCGGGGGCTGTGTTTTGTATTGGGTGAAGCCCAGGTAGAAATCCTCCGGCAGGGCAATACCTCCAGCTTGTGCTTTGGCCAAGGTGTCGCTCGCGGCTTCGCTCAGCTTGTCCTGGAACTGTTGCGGGGTGAGCGAGTTGTCACGGGGAGCGGACTGCCCGGCCACTGCGGAAGCCAGTCCGCTGAACACCTCGGCGGCGCGCTCGTCCTCTGCCCGGGCGGCTTGGAGATTCGCGTCATCGGGGAATGGTTTTGCCGATTGGAGGTTGTTCAATGTGCTGACGTTGTTGGCGTAGGCGTCGGACTGCTCAATAAACGCCGCGTGTTGCCCGGACGCGAAATAGAGGCCGGCTGCTGCGGCCAGAGTGGTGAGGAGGGTGAGACCTCCCAGGAAAGGATTTGCTTTGAACCAGTTCATCACAGTGGGATGGGACGCTTGAGGGGCACAATCAGTTTGTACTCGTAGCCCCAGTGGCTGCCGCTTTGCGCGGCGCGCACTTCGACGATAGAATCCTTGTTTTCTGGGGTGATGGCGAAGAGGGGCGATTCGGCGAGCGACTGAACAAATTGGTCGACCACGCCAGCTTCAGCCTCGTTTTCAAGATAAAGACCTTCAATCTCGATGCCGGTGATTTGTGGCCCTGAGGACTCACCGTCTCCATTTCCCGCGGCGACTGGCTGCGGGGTGCGGTCGTCGTCTCCGGAAGCGAAGTCCGGAATAGCAGGATGGGGCGAAAGTTTGGTCACCCAGATGAATTTTTCCGGTTGCCGCTGGTTTAACTCATCGATGATCTCGACCCACCCGGCACGCAAAAGCGGGGCGGCTGCCAAGTCAGCGCCGTCTTTGAGCAAACGAGTCTTCTCCTCATTGAGTTGGGAAATCTGCTGCGAGATTTGCTCCAGCGGCGCGATGCTATTTTGGATACTTTCGTTGATTCGTGCCACGCTCCCCGCCGCACTGTGGTAGTAGAGCCCGAGTAGAGCAATGGCTCCGACCAGTCCCGCTGCCGCGGCCATGAGAAAGGGACGGCGCCGGTTGTCCGCCGCCGCCTGCTCCAAGGAGGGTGCCTTGAGGCTTATCGCCACGGGAGACTCTCCGGCTAGCTCCCTCAGGGCAAGGCCGACACATTCCCCGAGTAAGTGGGCCGAGCGGGAGAGGTTCTCCCCGTCGACGCCGGGCCCGATGCCGATGCGTCTTACCGGGTTGAAAAACTCGATGGGGAGGGAGAGCTTTTCGTTGAAAAATTCCAAGGTGTAAGGCATGGACACACCGCCCCCGGCGAGATAGGCGTGGATGGGTGCTGAGCCTTTTTGGGACGTGCGGTAAAAGGTGACGGAACGGGTGATCTCGTTGTGGATCCTGGTCATCACGGTGCGCGCGGTTTTGGCCATTTCCGCAACGTCTTCGTTCTTAGCCCCGTCGTAGTTGCCCGGAGGCGGGATGAGGCCCTCGGTGCATTTGAACTGCTCTATCTCGTTGAAGCTCCGGCCTTCAAATTTTTTCTGCAGAGCGACGGTGATCGAGTTGCCGCCAATGGGGAGAGTGCGGATGAAAAATTCGTCTCCCTCGATAAAAAGGAGGTTGGTGGCACGCGATCCGATGTCGATGATCAATGAACAACCGCGGGCGTCGGGATAGTTGTAACGAAAGGCGTTGTAAAGCGCCGTGGGGGACGTCTCGATGAAGTCGGGGGTCAGTTTGGCAGCGCGCAAGGCCTCGACTGTTGCCTCAAGGGCCTCTGTTTTTGTCGCGATGATCAAGGCACCAAACTTGCCCTCCTCGCGATCCGGCAAGACTTGGTAGGCCCATGCGACTTCCTCGATCGGGTAGGGGACATTTTGTTGTGCTTCGTAGAAAAGAACCTGCCCGATGGCGGCCGGCTCCACCATGGGGATCTGCACGAAGCGGCAAAAGACACCTTGCGAGGGGATGGCGCAGGCGCTTGGCCCCCCTTTCCATCCGAGCTTGGAGGCCATTTCGGCGAGCGCCACTTTCAGCTGGCCGGGACGCGAGGCATCGGCCGCCGGGTCGGGCACCAAGGCGGCCTGGGCAAACCCGGCGAGGGTGATGCCGCCGTCGGATGCAGATTCGAAGACCGCCATTGTGGCGGTCTGCATGCCGAGGTTTAGGGCGGCGACGCGGGAGGGCTTCTTCATGAAACAGCGAGGCGGCCTGGACTTACATTCCCGCGGGACGCGCCTTGATTGCTTCATAGTAATCCCAGGCGAGCGGGGCGAAAGGGGTTTCGTTTTTGTTCAGAACATAACCGTTGACTTGCTGCAAGGCGCTCCACCATTGACCGCGCCCCTTCCAACTCGCCTCGGCCACCAGTTGCCCCTGCTTGGTGACGGTCACGCCGACATCGGTCACCGCGGCCGAAGCCGTGGTGGGGATTTTGCCCTCAAAAAAGCGTTCGAGGGTGCGCGGGCTGACATACATGACGGAATTCAGGCCCTTGGCCTGCGGGATGGCGACATGGGTGACCGTACCGGTCAACAGTGTGCCCTGCGGATACTCGCGGCTCTTGTTGTTGAGCAGGATGTAGTAGTTGAAGGTCAGCTCATCAAGAAATTCGGGCTTTGGAGCTTTGGGCTGCCAACTGAAAGAAACTTCGAGCTCCAGCCAGTCTTTGTTTTTTTGCACCTTCTTGTTCTTCGGACCGAGGCTGAAGCTGTACTCCGGTGTGGTCGCCAGATCCGGAGTGATCTCCAGAATTTCAAAATCCTTGGAGGACTGTTGGGCAAGGGCGGACGAACGGGCAATGGAGAGAACGGCGAGGAGGAGTAAGATGGTCGATGTTTTCATGGGGTGAGAGTAACTAAAAAATCAGGAACTTGGTTTTCTACACGGTCCCGTTGGGGAAATCGAGAAATTCTCTGTCAGTGCGCTCCTTTTCCCCCGAGCACCAATGGCACGGTGCGGAGCAAAATCGTGAAGTCAAGGCCGAGCGACCAGTTGTCGATGTATTGCACGTCGAGCTTCACCCAGTCGGAAAAATCTTTGACCGTGTTGCGCCCGCTGATTTGCCAAAGGCAGGTCAAGCCCGGCTTCATGCTGAGACGACGCCGGTGGGCGGTGAGTTCGAAGTTTTCCACCTCATAGACGGGAAGCGGGCGGGGGCCGACGAGGCTCATCT
>CAIZMQ010000100.1 GCA_903934135.1 uncultured Verrucomicrobiota bacterium | reverse complement strand
GCCGCAGGCCGCGATGCAGTCCATAACCGCACCGTTGATCCCCTGCATGGTGGTGTTGAGGACGTCCTTGGTGATAAAATGCAACTGGAAGGCCTGGCGGGTGGTGAGCTTGAGGGTGTGGCTGCCGTATTGGTCGGCGAGAGCGTCGATCTTGAGCCATTGTTCCGGCGTGCAGACGCCGCCAGGTACGCGGATGCGGATCATGAAGATGAAGGCTTTCTCCAGGCCGGCCTTCTTGCGCTCGCTGCGCTGGTCGCGGTGGTCCTGCTGGTAGATGCCGTGGAATTTTGAAATATTCGTGTCTTCGTCCGCGATCGCTCCGGTCGAGCGGTCTTCGAGGCTGGCAACGAGGGTGCCGCGCAAGTAGTGGCTGGCCTCTTTGAGGACCTCGACTTTGGAAAGCGGCTTGGGATCGGCGTGGTCGGAAATCATGATGGATTGAAGCTCTGTAAGTAATGTCCTGCCGTCCCGGGGGCAACAGCGGAATGAGCGGGTTGCATGACTGGACGGTTTGCTGCAAAGGTTACGTTGTCATGTCGGATCTGGTTTCCCAGTCCTTTCCTCCCGAGCGCCTCACCGCGGTATCGGTCCTGCGCGCTTACCGGGACGGGTTCTTCCCGATGGGTTGCGGCGATGGGCGGTTGCGGTGGTTTTCGCCGGACCCGCGGGGCATCCTGCCCTTGGACGGCTTTCATTTGCCCCATGGATTCCGCCGGTTGCTCCGGCGCTTGGATTTCACGGTGAGTGTGGATACAGCCTTCCCTGAGGTAGTGGCCGGCTGTGCGGACCGTCCCGAGACATGGATCGATCCGGCCATCGCGAGGGTTTATGCGGATCTATTTGCCGCGCGTTCCGCCCACAGTGTCGAGGTTTGGCAGGCAGGAGATCTGGTCGGCGGGCTTTATGGTGTGCAGTTGGGCGGTGTTTTTTTCGGCGAGTCGATGTTTTCCCGGGTCGGGGAGGCTTCGAAAGTGGCCCTGCTTGCGCTGGTCGGGATTCTCCGCGCGCATCAGTTTGGATTGCTTGATATCCAGTGGGTGACCGATCACCTCGAAAATTTTGGCGCGGTGGAAATCCGCCGTCCCGTCTACCTCAACTACCTCCGCGAGGCCATGGTGAGGCCGTGTTCCTTCCCGCCGCCCGGCGAGGTGCGCGTGGCGGAATTGACTAGGCAGCTCGTCGGTGTGGTGGAGCAACGAAGCACGCAGGGTGCGGCGTTGCCTTGATGCGGGTTTCAGACCGCCGGTGCGGACTTTATTTTCCCATCGGCGAAGACGGTAACGATCACCTCTTCCCCGGCGGCTTGCCGGGCCGAGGTCAGTGGACGACCCCGGGTGTCCATTGTGATGGTGAAGCCGCGAGCCAGGGTTTGGCGCGGCCCCAGCAATTCTAAAGCGTGGGCGTGACGCTCCCTCTTGAGCCGGCTTTGTTGCAGGCAAGCTGTCGCTGCTTTCCCGCCGCGTCGATTTAGGGCAGCCAGACGGTCGGACCAAAAAGCCAGACGTGCCGACGGGGAACGGGCCGCGAGAACGGCCTTCGCCCTGCCAGCTCCCTCTTGGAGCAAAGCGAGGCGAGCCAAGACGGCCGAACTGCTGCGAGCGTGCAGGTCATCCGTCAGCTGGCGCCAGTCGCCGATCCGGCGCAAGGGCAGTCGGAATACTCCGGAAGCGGCACGCAGTTCGAGTTGCGAGCGGGCTTGGGCCACATGGATGCCGGCATCGCGCCCGATACGCCGGACCATGGAACGCAGCCGGTCGATCGTCTCGGCGCGATCCGTGCTGAGAATTTCCGCCGCGGCACTCGGCGTGGGGGCGCGCACGTCGGCAGCGAGGTCCGAAGTGGTCACATCCGTCTCATGGCCGACGGCGGAGATGACCGGCACGCCGCTGGCGGCCATGGCGCGGGCGAGGACCTCTTCGTTGAATTCCCAGAGGTCCTCGAGGCTTCCGCCGCCGCGGGTGACGACGATGACATCTACCGCGGGAAAGTCATGGCTCTCAGCGTCGGCGAAGCGTCCGACTGCTCCGGCAATTTCCATTGCCGCCCCCCGGCCCTGCACACGGACCGGAGCGATGAAGACTTCAATGTGCGGCGCGCGCCGGCGCAGGACGTGCAAGAAGTCGCGGATCGCGGCTCCGGTCGGCGAGGTGACCACCCCGACGCGGACGGGGTGGGGAGGCAGGGGCTTTTTGCGGGACTGGTCGAAAAGTCCCTCGGCCCGGAGCTTTTCCTGCAGGGCGCGGAGGCGTGCCTCAAGTTCGCCGGCGCCGCGCAATTGCAATCGGCGGACGACGATTTGGTATTGGCCGCGCGCCTCGTAGACCGAGATGTCGCCGAACAACTCGACTTTCATCCCGTCGTGCAATGGCGGGATCCCCGAGGCCGAACTGCGGAAAAGGACGCACGAGACCTGCGCGGTTTCGTCTTTCAGGCTGAAATATTGGTGCCCGGATGGTTGCCGGCGAAGATTGGAAAGTTCGCCCTGCACCCAGACCGTCCCGAGGTTTCCCTCGAGACATTCGCGGACCGCGCGATTGAGGAGGCTTACGGTCAACGGACCTCTTGGGGCGGGGGGGGTGGCCCTCTCTTGAGGGAAGGCGAGAATACCCTGCTGGTTCATTCCGCTCAGGAGGGAAACTGTTGCCACTCGCGCCGCAGTGTGCCGACCAATTTGCGCAGGCGCCGGGACAATCCGGGTTCGGAAAGAATTTCCTGCGCCGCGATGGGATCGCGCACGAGATGCTGGGCGAAGAGATCGCCGAGCGTCGACGGATCGCTCATCTCCCCGACAGCATTGACAAATGTTTCCGGCAGTTCGATCCCCCGGGAGACGAGTCCGGTACAAATGTCCTGCAGTTCACGCCGCAAACCTTGGCACGCCTCCTCGTCATCGATCACCGTGGCCAGTGGCCTGGCCCTGCCGATGAGGTAGGGGTCCTTCTGTTCGAAATCGGTCAACTCGACGCGGGCCAAGCCCTGCAGGATGAGTTGGCTGGTGCCGTCGGGTTGGCCCACACAGGCGCGGACCAAACCGGCCCCAGCGACGGGGAAGACTGACTCCTCGCCGGTGTCCGGCCGGACCATGCCGACGGCAAAAATGCGGTCCCCGGCCAGAACCGAGGCGAGCATCTCTTGGTAACGGGGTTCGAAAATGAAGAGCGGCAGCAGCGCGTTGGGGAAAAGAGTCACTCCGGGGAGGGCCATCACGGGCATGGAGGTGGGGAGTGGGACGGAGGCCGGTGTCATTTCAACCCAATTTACGCCGGAATCCGCTCGCGGGGATCTTTTTTTCACGGCTTTTTCGCTTCAAGCCATGAGGTCCGCTCGGCTAACCTCATGCCATGCCTGAATCGCCCAAGTATCGTCGAGTGCTGCTCAAACTCAGCGGCGAGGCCCTGCGCGAACCGGGTAGCAAAGACAACATCTCACCCCAGATTGTCAGCGCTCTCGCGGCCGAAATCAAAGAAGTGGCCGGTCTTGGGGTCCAACTCGCGGTGGTCATCGGCGGCGGCAACATCTGGCGCGGGCTGGCCGCATCCCACCGCGGCATGAACCGCGCCACGGCCGACTACATGGGAATGCTGGCCACAGTGATCAATGGCATGGCCTTGATGAGCGGCCTGGAGGACCT
>CAIZMQ010000099.1 GCA_903934135.1 uncultured Verrucomicrobiota bacterium | reverse complement strand
TGATCCCTGTCTACGCCGTCGCGGAAAAAGCCGGCACGGCGATTGCCGATGTTGCGGCAACGCTCGGCGTCGACGAATTGTATCTCGGGACCTCCGGGCACACCGCATTAGCCCACCTGCTTCATGGCAGCGTTGTGCAACAGGTGGTAAAAAATCTTCCGGATGACATTGCCGTGGTCATCCGCGGCTGACCCGAAAAAGCCATGGCAAACCACGGAACCGAAGACATACCGCAACGTCTCTCCGCCCAGCTGCGGCAACTGGCCGATCGCGAGAAGCACGACGAACTCACGCTCGGCGGTCTGATGGACGAGCTCCAAGGCCGGGTTTACACCCTGCTGCTCCTCGTTCTTGCCCTGCCCATGTGCCAACCGGTGCCGTTGCCCGGACTTTCGACGCCGTTCGGGGTGGCCATTGCGTTGCTCGGACTGCGCTTCGCCCTCAGTCAGCGGCCATGGATGCCGAAGCGCCTCCTCGCCACCAAGCTGAGCGGAAATTTCTTTCCAGCTGTGATGCGCGGGGGTGCGCGGGTGCTCGGAGTTTTCGAAAAGCTGCTCCATCCGCGCATGAACGGGGTTTTCGAGTTCGGCCAAACGCGTTTCCTCGCCGGCGCCATCGTCTGTCTGTGTGGGTTGTTGCTTCTCCTGCCCCTGCCCATCCCGGGCACAAATATGCTACCGGCCCTCACCGTCATTCTCACCGCGGCCGCTTTCTCCGAACGGGACGGCTACTGCCTAATCGCCGCGGGGGTCGCTTTTCTCCTCACGCTGGCTTTCTTCGGCGCGATTGTCTGGGGAGGTGCGGAAATCATCGGCCACTTCGCGCCGCAGGCATCGTGAGCTTCCCAAGTCCTCGCGACTAGCCAAGACACGTAGCCCGAGTAGGCGACGAGGAGCATGAGCAGTCCTTCAGTGCGCGTGATACGATGTCCCGTCACGGCAAAACCCCAGAGGGCCAAGCCAAAGACCGCCATCACCCCGAGGTCCAAGCCGGTGATCCTGCTGGTTTAAGCGCGCCCGTTCCATAAGCGTGAGGCGCGGAGCTGAAGGCCATGAGAATAGGCCAAGGCTTTAATCCACGACCGGCAAGGGCGCCTTGGCCGAGCGGAAACAGACCGCAACCCCGAAGGTAAAAATCGTGCCGATGAGCACATAATACGGCCAGGCGATAGCCGGCCACCAATCAGGCAAGAAGGCTCCGAAGGCCCACTCCTGCGGCACGAGGTCCCCCCGCAGCAAGGCGGCGAGGTCGAGTGCAGGAACTTTGACCCGGCAAAACACCAGGACGGAAAAAATACCGGCAATCATGGCGATCACGTTGGAACGGTCGCCGCCGCGCGTCTCGGTGAGCATACCGAGCAGGAACACGCCGAGCAGACTGCCATAGCTGTAGCCGAGAATACCAAGTGCGAGCGGGATGATCGTGATGTTGGTCTGGAGCACCGCATAGGCAGCCGCAGTGGCCACGCCGACCATAAGCGCGCCGAAGACCGCCGTGGCGATGCGGACCACAGCAACTGCCTTCGCATCGGACGCTCCGCCCCCGCCAAGGTAGGGAATGTAGAAATCCTTGGTGAAAGACGTGGCCAGCGCGTTGAGCGCCGCCGAAGTCGAGCCCATCATGGTCGCGAAGACGCCAGCCACGATGAGGCCGCGGACGACCACCGGCATTTCGTTGACGATGTAGTAAGCGAAGACTTCATTGTGCTGCGCCGGCAGAGTAGGGTCGGGTGTCGTCTCGTAATATACGGCGAGCAGCAAACCAATGGCCAGAAAACCAAGCACGATCGGAATGTCGGCGAAACCGCTGACGATGAGCGAGCGCCTGGCCTTGGCTGGATTTTCCGCGGTAAGCAGGCGCTGCACCATATCCTGGTCCGTGCCGTGCGTGGCCATGGTGAAAAGCGTCGAGCCGATGATCGCGGCGAAAATGGTATAGGGAGTCTCCAGCATTTGCTTGAGTGCCTCGCCAAATGGTTTCGTGGCATCCCATCCGGTCTGAAACATGCCCGCCCCCGGATTCGCCGCGAAGCTGGCCGAGACCGTTTCCCATCCGCCGGGGATGGAGAGAAAGATTGCACCCATCGAGAAAAAGATCGCGCCGATCATGAGACATGCCTGGATCAGGTCAGTCCAAATCACCGCCTTGATACCGCCAACCGCGGTGTAGATCGTCGTCACCACGGTGGTGAAGAGAATCCCCCAGAAATAAGTACCCAAGGTGATCGGCGCGCCGGGATAAAGATACCTCCAAACAACGACGATAATCACACCTCCGAGATAAAGACGCACGCCGATGCCGAGCACGCGGGTTACGAGAAAAATAGCGCTAGCCATGTCGCGCGTGCGCGGACCGAACCGCAGGTCGAGGAATTCGTAAATGCTCTGGACCTTGTTGCGGTAGTAGGGCGCGATAAAAATGTAGGCGATGAAAAAACGCGCGATGACCGTGCCGATGGCCAACTGCGCGTAGGCGAAGCTGCGCGTTTTGAAGCCCTCGGCCGGTGCCCCGAGAAAAGTGGCGGCGCTGGTCTCCGCCGCGATGATCGAGGCCAATACGGCCCACCACGGAATCTTGTGCCCCCCGAGGGTGAATTCTTGGAGGCTGTTGCTGCCCCGCCCGGCGCGCAGACCGATGCCGACAATCACGGCGAAATAAATCGCCACCACCACGGCGTCGACCACGAGAGCAGAATTCATGAGTAGGAGTCCGCACTAGCTTCGCCGCAGCGCAGCGGCCGGGCTACCGGTGGAAAGGCCATACCCACGGTATAATCAGCATCGCCCCGGCGAAATAAAGGAAGTTCAGCGGCAGCCCAATCCTCAGAAAATCACCGAAACGGTAACCGCCGGCGGAATAGACAAAGGTATTGGTCTGATAACCGATCGGGGTGGCAAAGCCGGCGCTGGCACCGAGGGTGATAGCGATGGCAAAAGGACGCGGGTCGAAACCCATTTGCGCGGCAACACCGAGTGCAATCGGCATCATCAGCACGACCGTGGCGTTGTTGGAGAGAACCTCGGTGATGACAACCGTCAGTAGATAGATGACGGCCAGCATCGCCAGCGGCCGCCACGCTTCCTCAAACCAGCCGGCCGCCGAGCCGACCAAATGCTGTGCGATGTAGTTGGCTGCGCCGGTGCTGTCCATGGCGAGGCCAAGAGCCAGCGTGGTGTAGATCAAGAACATCAGCGGCCAGTCCACCGAGGCGTACGCGTCCCTCGGACGGATCGCCCCGGTCAGCATGAGCAGCACGCAACCAACCGGCGCCGCCACCTCGATAGGCACCAACTCGAAAGCGGACAAAATAATGACTCCAAGCAAGGTTCCAAACACAACCGGCGCACTTGCTTGCTGGGCTGATGTCGCGACACGGGTTCGGTCGAGCAGCAAGAGAGCACCGCTGCGACGAAGATCGTTCACGCTGGCATCGCTACCCATGAGCAGCAACGTGTCGCCCGCCTGCAGCGGCACGGATTCGAACCCGCGGCTTAGATTCAGTCCGCGGCGGTGGATCGCGAGCACCACCAGTCCGAAACGTTGGCGGAAGCTGACGTCGCGCAAGCTGCGTCCGGCAATCTCGGACAAAGGACCAATAATCGCCTCGGCCAGGTGCGTCTCGTGGGCCGCAAGATAATCGGCGGCCGTGCCCCCTTGGGTCTCCAGATCCACTCCCTGCATGCGAAGGATGGCAACCACCGCTTCGGGTGTTCCCACGATCACCAGCCGGTCTCCCGCCGCCAGCCTGACCGCATCCAACTGCTGCGCTGGTTCGCTACCACGCAGCAGCTCGATAACGCGCATGTCTTTGCGCGAGCTGAGACCGGCTTGAGTCAGTGTTTTACCGACCACCGGGGCCCCCGACTTGATGGTAACCTCAAAGGCATACTCTGCTGTCCCGGCCTCGGAACCGAGTTCGGCACTGAGTGTCTTGCGCACCGGCAAAAGTTTAGGCGCCGCCCATACCGTGTAGAGAATTCCGATGATGGCCAGCGGCAGACCGACCGCACCGATTTCAAACATTCCCAGAGGCGGCTGGCCGGCGTCATTCAGTAACCCGCTACCCAGGATGTTTGTGCTCGTGCCGACCAGGGTGCAGCAACCTCCAAAGACGGCGGCGTAGGAAAGCGGAATCAGAAAGGTCGATGCAGGAGCACCGGCGAGTTTGGCGAGATGCATGGCCACCGGAAGGCCGACGACCACCACCGGAGTGTTGTTGATGAATGCCGATGCGGTTCCCGCCGCCAGCATCATGATCAGGAGCAGACCGTGGGTGCCGAGGTTGCCGACACGTTCGAGCGCAACCATAGCGCGGGTGATGGCACCTGTCCTTTCGAGCGCGTAGGTGAGAATGAACATTGCCGCCACGGTCAGGGGCGCCGCATTGGCGAAGACCATCAAAAGCCGTTCCGTGGTCGGAAAGGTGTTGTTACCGGGAAGCTGTGAAAGGAGCAGCAGGGCGGCAAAAACAACCAGACCCGTCAGATCCAACGGCCAGCGCTCGCGCACGAACTGAACAAGCGCGAACAGAACCAAAGCCAAAACAGCGGCGATTTCCCAAGTCATACCGCGGCGAAAGCTGCCGAAGTAACCAAGGATTGACCAGACCGGAAATTCGGACTTCCTCCAGCCATCTGCGGCGATCTGTTGCCCCGCCTGCCGTAATTTCCGACATCTCACTATCATCGCCCAGAAAACGGGTCAGGCGTGGACGCAACAAATAAACGAGTGACGACTGAGGGTGGGAAGGCGCAACGGGCATTTACCGCGGCCCGCTCTCTGTTAGAATTCCAACGTGCCACACCAAAGTGCGGCCGACTCTTTCCATGGAAACCATCGTCATCGGCCACCGCAACCCGGACATGGATTCCGTTTGTTCCGCCGTGGCCTACGCCGCACTGAAGGAGCGGCTGGGCGAAAAGGGTGTCCGCCCGGCCCGCGCCGGCGCGCTCAACGAACGTATCGCTTTCGTTCTGGAAAAATTCGGTGTGCCCCAACCTGAATTCCTCCCCGATGTCACCCCGAGGGTGCGCGACGCCATGATCAAGGATTACGTGGGGATCCGTCCGGACCAACCCATCGCCGAGGCCCTCGGCCTGATGTCATCCAAACGCCTGCGTGCCCTTCCCGTGGTGGATGAAGACCTGCGCTTTCACGGGACGATCAGCGAAAACAAGCTGCTCGGACTGGTCATGCCCTCGCGCCAGACGGCCCGGCACGCCCGCGAAGTGCTGGCCAGCCTCGCCAATATCGCCGGGACATTCGAAGGACGCTCGCTCACTGGAGTGCTTTCTTCCCGCGAGGAGACGTATGCCCTTGTTGTCGCCGCGATGGACGCAGACACCTTCGCCGGCCGCCTCCGCAATCTCGAACCCGCACGCACCGTTCTTTTCGTGGGCGATCGCGAGAACGTGCACCGCACCGCGCTCCAAGGCGGTGTCAGCGCGCTCGTCGTCACGGGCGGGGCCGAGGTTGATCCCGCCTTCGCCGCTGAAGCACAGGCCGCAGGCATGGCCGTCATCGTCTCCCCGTGGGACACCGCCACGAGCGTGATTTTTGCCCGCGGTGCCATGATCGCCCGGCACGCGCTCGAGGAGGTTCCGGAAAAATTCGACGGCGACGCCCCGCTCGAATTGGCCCGCCGCAGCGTGGCCCTCTCCAACAAATTCATTTTTCCCGTGCTCGACAGCGAGGCACGACTGGAGGGCATCCTGTCCAAGAGCGACTTTCTCAAGGGGCCCTCGCGGCAGCTCATCCTTGTCGACCACAACGAACTTTCGCAGGCCGTTCCCGGAGCGGATGACCTGCCGGTGGTCGAAATCATCGATCACCACCGGCTCGGCAACCGGCCGACCGAGACTCCCATCCTTTTCCTCAACCAGCCCGTCGGGTCGACTTGTACCATCGTCGCCGACCTCTACCGGCGGTCTGGCCTCGCCCCCGAACGCTCCGTGGCCGGACTCCTTCTCGCCGGCATCGTGGCCGACACCCTGAACGGCACATCGCCGACCGCCACGGAGACCGACCGGCGGTTTCTTGCGGAACTGGGTGTGACCGCGGGTATCAGTGCGGGAGATCTCGCGGCGGAAATTTTCGCCGTTGGCTCACCCTTGCAGACCATGAGCCCGGACAAAGTTGTCGGGGCCGACGCCAAGCAGTATGAGGAAAAGGGACTCCGCTTCAGTGTGGCGCAAATCGAGGAAGTCACCTTTGCCAACTTCGACTCCCAACGCGAACATCTCCTGGCGGCGCTGCGCGAGCGGGTCCGGTCCGAAGGCCTTTTCTTTGCCGCTCTGCTGGTGACAGACATCAACGAGCAAAATTCTTATCTTCTCGTCGAGGGAAACGGCGACTTCCTCCGCTCCATCACTTACCCGGAGCAATCGGACCGCGTTTGGTTCCTCGAAGGCGTGGTTTCGCGCAAAAAACAACTCCTGCCCTACCTGACTGAGTGCCTGGCCCGGGTCCGCTGACCCCGCCAAACCCGGAAACGGGGGTCTTTTCGGGGCCCAAATCACACTTAAAGTGCTGTCCATCAACGGATAAAAGTATTATTTGACGCCACTTGGGATGCCCTCCTACGCTTTCATCCATGCCCCCCAAGACACCTAGAAAGGATGTGAATCACTAATGCCCGAAGTCATCGTTCGCAAAGGAGAGTCGATCGACCGCGCGATCAAGCGGTTGAAATCGAAACTAGACTCCGAGGGAATCATGGATGAAGTGCGCCGCCTGCGCGCTTTTGAGACGCCGACCCAGAAAACCCGTCGTAAAGCCAAGGCCAACGCTAAACGCGCCAAAATGAAGCACCGCTTCAACCCATCCTGAGTCAATCCGTTCCAACTCCGCGCATCTTCCTCGCTGGCTGTGGCTACACCGGCGAAAGATGCGCGGATTTCTTTTACGAGGCAGGCAACGAGGTCACCGCCCTTGTTTCTTCTGAAGAATCCGCCCGGCGCCTGGCCGGCAAACCCTACCGCGTCGTCGCCGCGGATGCGGCAGATCCCGGACAATTGCGCACCGCCTTGTCCGGCCAATCCAGCCCCGACCTCCTCATCCACTGCTTGAGCGGTAAAGATGGTCGCAACCCGGAAGCCTACCGCAAAGTTTATTGCCAGACCCTGCACAACCTT
The DNA here is from genome assembly GCA_903934135.1 of uncultured Verrucomicrobiota bacterium. GTDB lineage: Bacteria > Verrucomicrobiota > Verrucomicrobiia > Chthoniobacterales > JACTMZ01 > JACTMZ01. The sequence continues at coordinate 3,170 of CAIZMQ010000099.1, read as the reverse complement.
CTGGAACTCCTCGACCCCGCTTTTGCTGTTTTCACCAGCAGCACGTCGGTCTATCCGCAAAACGACGCCACCGAGGTCGATGAAACATCCCCGACCGGCGGCACGCCGACCGGCGACATCCTGCTCGAGGCCGAGCAACTGGCCCTGCAGGCAGGTGGCGCCGCCGTCCGTCTTGGCGGCATCTACGGCCCGGGCCGGGCCCGCTTTATCGAGGCCGCCCTCGCCGGCCAACCCCTTCCTTTCGGTGCCCCCGATGCCTTCATCAATCTCATCCATCGCGACGATGCCGCCCGTGCCCTCCTCCACGTCGCATCCTTCCGCCAGCCCGGCATCTTCAATGCCGTCGACGACCACCCATCCCGCCGCGACGATCTGGCCGCATCCATCCGCACAGGCGCGCCGACTCCGGTCAATAGGCGCGAAATCTCATCCGGCAAGCGGGTCCGAAACACCAAGCTCCGCCGCACCGGATGGTCCCCCCGATACCCCTCCATCCTCGATGCGGTCGAATCCCTTTCTTGTTGAACCGCTTCAAGAAAAGTTTGCTTCCCCGTCCTCATGCGGCCGGTCCTGAAGTCAGTTGGGCAAACCGGGTGCGGTCCGGATCTCCAATGTCCGGAAGGTACTGGATTACAGTGGCAATTTAACCCACCTTTTTGAGGATGCAGAGGCTCATCGACAACTGGGTGTACGGCGGGTTCCTTGCCGGGATCCTTATCCTCGGCTTGTTTGCGGCCATCGGCGGTGACTGGAGCACGGCACTCTGGCTCGTGGCGATTCAGCTGCCCGTCTACATGATCCACCAATACGAGGAACACGACGCAGATAGGTTTCGGATTTTTGTCAACCAACTCGTGGGCCACGGACAGGATGTCCTGACGCCAAAAGCAGTCTTCATGATCAATATCCCGGGCGTCTGGGGCGTCAATCTGGCGGCCATCGCGCTGGCCCACTTGGTCAATATGGGTTTCGGACTCATCGCGATTTGGTTGACGCTCCTCAATGGCATCATCCATGTCGCCCAAGGCGTGGCGCTCCGCCGCTACAACCCTGGGTTGGTCACGGCCGTATGCTTGTTTTTGCCCGCCGGGATCTTCGGGATTTGGGGGCTCCACGCCGCCGGGCATGGCTCAGCCCCGTGGCAAGCACTCGGTCTGGGCGTAGCGCTTACTATCCACCTTGCCATCATCGCCCACGTGCGGGGGAGAATGAAAAAGTTGGATGCTCGGTGAAAGCGGCCCGGTCAGGCGGCACCGATCGCCGCCCGGACCACACGCGCCATGGCCACACTTTGCGGTGAATCCGCATGCACGCACACTGTTTCGGCCTCGACCAACCATTTTTTCCCCCCGCCAACCTCCAAATACCCGCTCGTTTGCCAATCCCTGATCCGGCCCGCCACCCTCAACGGATCATCAATCAACGCTCCCGCTTCGCCCCGCGGCAGCAATCGAGCTTCTGCCGCATAGCCGCGCTCGGCAAAAATTTCCCGTAGAAGCGGGACGCCCCGCGCTTCGCCCACCGCGTGAAGCAATCCGCCCGCGCCGACAACCAGGGGTACACCCTCCAACTCCAGTTCCATCCAATCAACGCACGCCTCGGCCAGATCCGTACGTTCGTCGCAGAGATGGTAAAGTGCCCCGTGCAACTTCACATGACCGACCCGGCCGCCCTCAACGGCTGCTGCGCGCTGCAGGGCACGCACCTGCTCCTCGAGCAGTTGCGTCAACTCACCCGCACTGACCTCCACCACGGTGCGCCCGAAATTTTCCCGATCCGGCCAGCCGGGATGCGCACCCGTCTGCACCCCGAAGCCTAGTGCTTCCCGCACCACACGCCGCATGGTCGCCTCGTCACCCGCGTGACCGCCGCACGCGACATTGGCCAAATCCACCAACTGGAGCAGCGCGGTCGTGACTTCCGCGGACTCTCCCTCTCCCAGATCGCAATTGAGCAGCACTTTCATATCTTTAACAGCTCGAATCTGACCGTGCCGCCTGGCGGCACCTGCGCCACACGGTGGCATTCTTCTTCCTCAAGCCAGCCTATCTTCGGATAACCACCCACCGTCGGTCCATCCCGCATCGTCACCACCGGTTGTCCTGCACCGGTGATCTGCACGGACCCGACGAGCACCGGTTCGCTCAGCATCGTCCGCGTCGGCAACTTGACGGCAGCCCCGTCCAAACGCACCCCCATCCGGTCGCTCCGCGCGGAAACGCGCCATTCCGTAGACAAAAAAGCGGACCGCGCGGCCGCGCCAAATTCACCCCATTGCGGCCCCGGCCAAACGCACACGTGGATCGTGGGCGGATACTGGACAGGTCGCCCGCGCTTCATCTCCAGCTCCGGTGCGACAGAGTTCGGGGCCTTGAGGGAAAAAAGCACGTCGCCTGCCGCCAAGCCGCGCCCCAACCCACTCCGCGCCGAGACCGCCGCGCTGCCCAGGTATTCCGTTGCCGCCCATCCACCGGGTGCCGCCCCATACGCATAAACCCCGCTTTCATGACGCGCAAATAACAACTCTTCCCCGCGCGACACCTTGCGCACCGTCCCCGGCGACCATCCCATTGAGGCACCCGCGAACGACAGCCATCCGTCGCACAAAACACGAAAGCGCGCCCCTTGCAGCGCCAATTCAATCACCACCGCGCCCGCCGGATTTCCCATCAATTCATTGGCCAAAGCAGCCGCCACCGGATCCATCCATCCACCCGGCGGAACACCGAAGCGCTTCCAGCCCGGACGGCCCGCATCCTGGAATGAAGCGCCGCAACCCGGCGAAATCACTTCGAGGAATTCAAACATCTCCCACCTCCACCGGCACGAACCGCACCAAATCACCCGGACGGAGCAAGAACGGCTCTGCCCGTTCCAAGTCGAACGTCCGCCGCTCCGTCCGTCCAAGGATGTGCCATCCGCCCGCACTCTCGCTTGGGTAAATTCCGGTCTGGGCCTCCGCGATCGCCACACTCCCGGCCGCAATGCGGGCCCGGGGTACCTCCCGTCGCGGGAGGCGGAGCACTTCGTCCAGCACGCCGAGATAAGGAAACCCGGGGGCAAAACCCAGCATCCACACACGGTAGTCCCGCCCGCTATGACACTTGACCACTTCCTCGACCGCCAGTCCCGTCCGCTGCGCCACTTCCCCGAGATCTTCCCCGTCGTAG
>CAIZMQ010000098.1 GCA_903934135.1 uncultured Verrucomicrobiota bacterium | reverse complement strand
GACTGCATCGCGGCCTGCGGCGATGTGAATCGCAACGTCATGGCCAACCCGAATCCGTGGCAGTCCGCCCTGCATGCTCCCGTGCTCGACGACGCCCGCGCGGTCAGCACCCACTTGACCCCCAGCACCAGCGCTTACCACGAAATCTGGCTCGACGGGGAAAAAGTTTCCGACGAAGCCGAAGAAGAACCGCTCTACGGGAAAACTTACCTCCCGCGCAAATTCAAAACCGGCTTTGCCGTGCCCCCGAGCAACGACATTGATGTCTACACCCAAGACCTCGGTTTCATCGCCATCGGCGAGGAGGGCAAACTGCTCGGCTACAACCTCTCGGTCGGCGGCGGTCTCGGCATGTCGCACGGCGACACCAAGACCTACCCGCGTCTGGCCAACGTCATCGGTTACCTCCCTCGGGAAAAGGTCGTGGAGGTCGCGGAAAAAGTTCTGACCGTCCAACGCGATTTCGGCGACCGCACCAACCGCAAGCACGCGCGCCTCAAATACACCATCGAGGACCGCGGGGTGGACTGGTTCAAAAACGAACTGGAAAGCCGTCTCGGGTGGAGCCTCGGCGAGGCGCGCCCCTTTGAATTCACCAGCTCGGGCGACCGCTACGGTTGGAGCGAGGGCACGGATGGACGCTGGTATTACGGGCTCTTTATCCAGAACGGCCGCCTGCGCGATACCGATGACCTCCCGGCCAAGACCGGACTACGCGAAATTGCCAAGATCCACACCGGCGACTTCCGTCTCACCGCCAACCAGAACCTGGTCATCGGCGGCGTGACTGCGGAGCAAAAGCCGCGCATCGAGGCGCTGCTCAAACAATACAAACTCGATGTCCCCGAGCGCATCACCGGTCTGCGGCTCAATTCGATGGCTTGCGTCGCCCTTCCGACCTGCGGCCTCGCCCTCGCGGAAAGCGAACGCTATTTGCCCCAACTGGTAAGCGAACTGGACGAAATTATCGAGGAGTGCGGTCTGCACCACGATGCTATCCTCATCCGTATGACCGGTTGCCCGAACGGTTGCGCCCGGCCTTACCTCGGGGAAATCGGTTTTGTCGGTCGCGCGCCGGGCAAATACAACATCTACCTCGGCGCCGCCCATGACGGCTCACGGCTGAACAAACTCTACAAGCCCTCGGTCAAAGCGGAGGACATCGTCAAAGAACTCGCGCCGATCATCCGCCGCTATGCCACGGAACGTCAGGAGGGGGAACACTTCGGCGACTTCACCATCCGCGCCGGATACGTCAAGGCCACGACCGAGGGTCGCCTCTTCCACGAGGAAATCATGGTTTGAGCTGGGCTCAAACCACTGCCGGACCGGCAACTTTGCGCAACTCCAGAACCCGGAGCAGGACGTCTTCGATCAAATTGCTCGGGCACGAAGCGCCGGCGGTGATGCCGAGAGAAACCGGGCCGGACGGCAACCAGTCTCCGGTTGTCGTTTCGCGGCCCGCGCCAGTGTCGAAGTGACGGATAAGTTGCGGGGACTCGAGGCAGCCGGCATTGAGGACGAAATAGGTCGGTAATTTTTCCCGGGCCATGTCGGCGAGGTGCGTGGTGTTTGAGCTGTTGTAGCCTCCAACCACGAGCATGAGGTCGGGTGGTTCGGAGAGCAGGTCGAGGAGCGCATCTTGCCGCTCCTGCGTGGCACCGCAAATCGTGTCGAAAACGCGGAAGTTGTCCTCCGTCCCGTCGCGGGCCGTCACGGCGGAGCGGATACGCCGCTGCACTTCCTCGGTTTCAGAACGCAGCATGGTGGTCTGGTTGGCCACGCCGACCTTGCGCAAATGCAGATCGGGGTCGAATCCCTCGGAGCAAGCACCACGAAACTTGTCCAGAAAAGCCGCACGGTCGCCGCCCTGGCGCAGGTAGGCGCAAAGAAAGTCCGTCTCCTCAAGGTCATAGACCACAACGAAGTGGCCGCCACCCCCCGTGGATCGCGCGCGGGAACTGGTGGCCCGCGTCTCTTCATGATCGGACTTGCCGTGGATAATCGAAGTCACACCATCGTTGGCGTATTGGCGTACCCGCTTCCACACGCTCATGACATCGCCGCAGGTAGTGTCGACAATCTGGCAACCCCGGGCCTTGATCCGCTCCTGCACCGCCACCTCGGCACCGAAAGCGGGCACAATAACCACGTCCTCGGCTGATAGCTTGTCGATATCGGCCAGCTTGCACGGCCCGGAGAGCGTGCGGATGCCCATGGCGGCGAGTTGCGTGTTAACGTCCGGATTGTGGATGATTTCGCCGACCAGGAAGATATTGCGATCGGCAAAAACTTTCCGCGCCGCGTAAGCCAGGTCGATAGCCCGCTCGACGCCGTAACAAAAGCCGAACTGCTTGGCCAGACGCACGGTCACATCGCCGAAGGTGGCAACGCCCCCCGAGGACCGCAAACGCTCCACCATGGGACTATGGTAGTGTGATTCGACCGCCGCCTGCACCTCCTCCATGACCTCCGGGGTACGGAGATTTATGCGCTTGGTCGGGACCGCGGTGCTCATGGACAGCATGCAATCTAACGCCGGCCGGCCCGGCGTCCAACGGGAACGTTCACCCATTCTTGCATCCGCACCCCGGGCGCTTATCGTCTTGCCACCACCACCATGGACCGCGACAGCTTTCTCTACGCTCTGGAAAACACCAGAACACATCTGGAACCCGCCAGTCTCATCGAGACATTCGGGTCGACCGCATTCGACTTTGTGCTAGTCAGCGAATTGATGGACGAAGTCAATCGTGTCCGCCTCCGTCGCGGCACCCTGCAAGCCGAGCGCCCGCGCATCATGTCACCGGGCAACTACGCCCGCATCATGCTCGAGGGATTCGGCGAGAAGGCCCGCGAGTTCGCCGACTGGCTGGAGGCAAACGGCGAAGATCTCAAGTTCCTCCGCTACGGCTTCCAATTCACCAAAAGCAACCTGCAGGAGGAAATTGTCAGCGGACAACTCGACAAAGTTGTGGCCGAGGCCGTGAATCGTGCCCGCGACGAGGGCGAGACGCGGCGCGCCGTGGTCGAGAGCGTGGATGACGCCTGGGAAGTCTCCCTGCTCAAACTGGCGGTCGACACCGCACGGCGCTCCGCCGGGGGCAATATGGAGGAATGGAAACGCCGCGGGCTCCTTTGAGGAGCAACGGGCACCCTTTATCAGGGTCCAGAGTTGCCCGCCTTTGCGGCGGCGGCCCAAAACCCTCCCGGGTTCCCGTACCTTCGTGAGAACTTCTGCTTCACCCGAGTTCCCGCCTCAGCACTCCGCCTCAAGCGTCACCTCGATGTATTTTGACATCGGGGTAAAACTTTTCACTGCGTGTTCGTCGATTCCGACGAGCACATTGGTCTCGGGGTAGTAAGCGGCGGCGCAGCCGCGGGGGATGTCATAAAACACCGGACGGAAACCCGGCGCACGGCGCTCGCGGCCGTCGGCCGCGTGGCTGCGGATGGTCACCCGAGACTTTTCGTCCAACCCGAGCTCGTGCATATCCACCGGGTTAAGGAACAGGACGCGACGTTCGCCCTCAATCCCGCGGTAGCGGTCCCCGCTGGCATAGATCGTCGTGTTGTATTGGTTGTGCGAGCGCAGGGTCATGAGGCGCAGGCGGCCGGGAGCGACGGTCAGGTCGGGCAAAGGATTGATGCTGAAATTGGCCCGGCCTGTGGCCGTTTTCCATTCGCGGTGGGCGGCGGGATTGCGCAGCTGGAATCCGCCCGGCCGGCGGATCTTCGCGTTGTAATCATTAAACTCGGGAACGACCGCCTCGATGCGCTCGCGGATGCGGTCGTAGTCGGCGACCAGCGCATCCCAATCGACCGGACCCCCGGGAAAAAGCGCTTGGCCTAGTCCGGCCGCAATGGCGGGCTCCGACTTGAGGTGCTCCGAGGCGGGGCGATTCGTCCCGGTCGAGGCGTGGACCATACTCATCGAGTCTTCGACCGTGACCGACTGGCGGCCGGACGCCTGCAAGTCGGTCTCGGAGCGTCCGAGGCAGGGAAGGATGAGGGCCTGCTTGCCGTGCACGACGTGGCTGCGGTTGAGGTGCGTTGAGACGTGCACGGTCATGTCGCAACGGCGCAGCGCTTCCCAGGTGAAATCCGCATCTGGCGTGGCCGAGGCAAAATTGCCACCCATGCCGAAGAAAAATTTGGCCCGACCTTCGGCCATGGCCTTGATCGCGTGGACGACCGGATACCCATGGCGGCGCGGCGCGGTGAAACCGAATTCCCTTTCCAACCGGACGAGAAAATCCTCGGAAGGTTCCTCGGTGATGCCCATGGTGCGGTCACCCTGCACGTTGCTGTGTCCGCGCACCGGACACGGACCCGCCCCCGGACGCCCGATGTTGCCGCGCAGAAGGAGAAGGTTGACGATTTCCTGCACGTTGGCCACGCCGTGGCGGTGCTGGGTGATGCCCATGGCCCAACAGCAGATAACGCTCTTGGCCCCGAGATAAACATCGGCCGCTTCGGCGATCTCCCCGCGGGTCAGGCCGCATTGGTCGAGCAGGAGATCCCACGGTGTCTCCACGACCAGGCGCCGGTACTCTTCGAAACCATGGGTTTCACGCGTGAGAAAGTCGCCATCGAGCAACGCAGGATTCTCTGCCGCTTTTTCCAAAATGTGCTTGGCCACGGCGCGGATCGCGGCGAGGTCGCCGCCGACGCGCAGCTGATAATAGTGCGAGCTAATCGGCGTGCTGCGTCCGAAAACCATGTCCATCGCGTGCTGCGGATGCGTGAAGTTGAGTAACCCCGCTTCGCGCAGCGGATTGAAACTGACGATGCGCGCGCCGCGCTTGGAGGCTTTTTCCAGCTCGCGGAGCATGCGCGGGTGGTTCGTCCCCGGATTCTGTCCAAAAATGAAGATGGCATCGGCCTCTTCGAAATCTTCCAGCGTCACCGTCCCCTTGCCCGTGGCCAACGACTCGCGCATGCCTACTCCGGTCGATTCATGGCACATATTCGAGCAGTCTGGGAAATTGTTCGTTCCGTAAAGCCGGCCGAGCAGCTGGTAAAGGAAAGCGGCCTCGTTGCTTGTCCGCCCCGACGTGTAAAGGATCGCCTCGTCCGGCGTGGCGAGCGAGCGCAGGTGGTCCGCGATGCGCGCGAAAGCCTCGTCCCATCCGATCGGCTCGTAATGGTCGGTCATCGCATTGTAGGCCATGGGATGCGTCAGGCGCCCGGTGTTCTCCAGGGTGAAATCATCCCAAGTGCCCATCTCGGTCACGGTGTTCCTGGCGAAAAGCTCCGGCGTGGCGCGCTTGGACGTCGTTTCGTAAGTCAGCGCTTTTACCCCGTTCTCGCAGAATTCCGTGACGGAGGCATCCTTCGGGTCGGGCCAGGCGCAGCCAGGGCAGTCGAAGCCGCGCGGCTGGTTCATGCGCAAGAGCGTCGCGTTGCCCTTGAGGAAGCTTTCCCGGCGCAGGAAATGCAGGGAGGAGCTGAGCGCCCCCCATCCACCGGCTATTTTCTTGGGTTTCGCCATGATTGGTCAGCCTCCAGAACGTTCGACCCGGCCGAGACCGCTGTAAAAGGTTGCCCGGTCCCCGCGGCAAAAGCCAGCCAGCGTGATGCCCCAGCGGTGCGCACATTCGACGGCAAGTGATGAAGGCGCGGAAATGGCCGAAAGCACGGGCAGGCCGGCGCGTGCGCACTTCTGCACAATTTCGAAGGATACCCGTCCGCTCACCGCGAGGACGTCGGCGCGAGGGAGCAGACCCTGCTCAAGAAGGAAGCCGACCACCTTGTCCACCGCGTTGTGCCGTCCGACATCCTCGAAAACGGCGAGGATTTCCCCCGCGGCGGTGGCCGCCGCGGCGGCGTGGCTACCGCCAGTCCCGGAAAAGGTCGATTGCTTTTGGCGCATCGCCCCGTGGATCGCCTGCAAACGCACTGCATCGATAGGAATATTGCGGGTGACCGGCACTACGTCGCGCAGCACATCGTCGAGCGATTCCTTGCCGCACAGCCCGCAGGAAGACGTCGCGGCCAGCCGCCGCGCACCAACAGGAACGTCAGGGCATTCGATTTCCACGTCGACTACGGTCGCCGGTCCGCGTTCCTCCTGCGCATAAATGATGAAACCACCCTCCCCTGCACCCTCAGAGTGCAAAAGTCCGCGCACCAAATAACGCTCTGCGCCCGGCGTCTGCATGGTTACCGAATAAGGCTGTCCGTTGACCATGATCTGGAGTGGACGCTCCGGCGTGAGCGGATCGGCCACCTCTTCGCAGCGCACCCCTTCCTGGCGCAGCGCGGGGAAGAAGGGCGGCGGGGGCGGTAATTCGAGGCGGGTCTCGCCGCAGCGCAGGATGCCGCCGGACAGGATCCGGCAGCGCAGGCCGCCGCGGCCGGCAAGGAAGGCGTTGGCCCCGGGGGCGACTGCCTCGTCCATCCAATAGCACGGCTTGCATTCCTCGACGCCTTCGAAAACGAGCCCGTCGATGGAAAAGATCCTCCCGGTGAGGGCGTTGAGGTCGGCACCGGAGACGAGCACGTTGCGGCGTAGCACGGAATAATCGAGGTCCGCCACCCCGAGCGTGCGGCACATTTCTTCTACCACCTCGCGGGCGAGAAAAGTTATCTGGCTCTTGGCCCCCGGGTCCTTGCCATGGTAACGGTCACACGCGATCCCAAGACCCGCCTCGCAGGGTGCCTCGGCCACGCGAGTCATGCCGTGTTCGAGCCGTCCGAGGCCGTGGCGTCCCTTGAAATCGTGGCCGGGGGAAATCCAGATGTCGTGGACGATGATGTTCATCACCCGTCACCACCGCGCGCCCCGCAAACGCACCCTTCGACCCACTCGCCCTGACCGTCGCTGTAAGATTCGCGTTTCCAAATGGGCACGCGCGCCTTGATCGCGTCGATCAATTCGCGGCAGGCGGCAAAGGCTTCCTCGCGGTGCGCGGCGGCCGCCCCGACCCAGACAGCGAGATCCCCGGGCGCAAGGTCGCCGGTCGCGTGGATGGCCCCGGCCCGCACGCCGTGCTTTTGCGCGATTTCCCGCACAAGCCTTTGGCCCTCCTTTTCCGCCAGCTCCCGGTAAGCTTCATAATAGAGCCCGGTAACGGACCGCTCCTCATGATGGTCGCGGACCCGACCCTCGAAAAAAACAAATCCCCCGCAATCGTCGGCAGCCAGGTCCCGGCGCAGCGGGGCGGGGTTGATCGGATGATTTCCAAGCTGGAACATTACGGTGTCATCCTCCGGCAAACGGCGAAAGAAAGACAACTCTGTCTCCGGCTTGCAGCCGGTGCCCGTCGACCGCAAACTCGTCGTTGACCGCAACCCGGACCACCCCGGAGTCGAGGTCGAGGCGGTGGAGATCGCTCATCTCACGCCGGAAATCACCGGCCGTCTCCGCCTTCGTGATCACGCTTTCCTCGCGCAAACCCCGCTGCTCGGCGAGGCGGCCGAACCAGGCGACCCGGACCTCGCGGGCTCCGGTCTGCGCTCCGGCCACGTCCTGCGGGGTGTTCACGTTGGTCAGCGCCCAGGTGTCCGCTTCGGGCAGAGCGAGAAGCGGCACGCTTTCCTCGCGCAGGATACGACGGGGACAAAAATGTCCGCGCGCGGCGTGCCGTCCGAGAACCGGGAAAGCAGACGGCCCGTAAATCGCGCAGAGCGGTTCGGGCAGTCCGTCCAGCGCACTGGCATAGGCGACAAAGGGCGATGACGGGTCCTCCGCATGACGCGCCACGAGGCGGGCGACGACGCCGGGGCGGACCAAAGGCAAATCGCAGGCCAGGACGAGCCACGATGCGCCGGGAGCTTGGCGGAAAGCGGCGAGGAGCCCGGCCAGCGGGCCTTGCGCTCCCGGGGCGTCGCGCAGCACCGGCACACCCTCGCCGCCGGCCGGCACCGGCTGCCCCTCGCGGAGTGAAAGATAAACCGGCCCGCAAAATTGCCGCAAGAGCCCGAGGGCCCGCCCGGCCTGCGTTAGTCCACCATCCCCGAGGACCATGGACGCTTTGTCGCACCCCATGCGCGAGCTTTTGCCCCCAGCAAGGAGAAGTCCGTGCAGCGCGTTGCTCATTCGTCCGCGGTGTAATCGCTTTTTCCACCACACTTACTGAGGAGGCGGACGCGGCGGATTTCTATCGCCGGGGAAAAAGCCTTGCACATGTCATAAACGGTCAGCGCGGCCACGCTCGCCGCGACGAGGGCCTCCATTTCGACGCCGGTTTTGTGGCTCGTCTTGACCATGGCTTCGATGCGGAGAATCCCACTTTCCGGCGGCTCGATGGTGATGCGGACCGCGTCGAGCGGCAACAGATGACAGAAAGGGATGAGGCCGGAGGTCTGCTTCGCCGCCATCGTGCCGGCGATGATCGCCGTCTGGAAGACCGGGCCCTTCGGCGAACGGATCTCGCCGTCCAGCAGTTGCGCGAGGACCCCGGGAGGCAGCAATAGTTCTGCGCCGGCCACCGCGGTGCGGACAGTCACCGGCTTGGCCGAAATGTCCACCATGGCGGGATTGTTGTCCGGATCAAGGTGGGTCCAGGAAGGGTCGGAGGTCATATTTCGCACCAACGAAAATACGGAAGGGGCGCACCTTCGGCAAAACTTTCGTCCACCTCCACAAATCCGCAACTCCCGGCCAGGCCGCAAAAATCCCCGGAATTGGCCACGGGTGCCGGAGCGAGATTCCCGTCCCCGCCTTCCAAGACCGGGAGAAACAAGGTCAGTCCGTGCGGCCTCGCGAACGACCCGCGCAAAATCCTCCGCGGCGGCGGACCCTCCGTCCCCCCGCTCCACCGGAATAGCGCGGGCAGGACGTAGCGGCGCAGGCATACGAGGGCGGACACCGGATTGCCGGGCAGGCCGAAAACCACTGGGCCGCCCGCCACATGCCACACGCCCATCGGTTTCCCGGGACGCTGGGTCACGCCGTGCAGGATGCGCGAAGCCCCCGTCTCCCCGAGAATCGCCGGGACCAAGTCGCGATGCCCTTTGGAAACACCGCCGGTGACAACGATCACATCGTGGCGTGCCAGGGAGGAAACCAGGCCCTCCCGCAACGCCGGCGCTTCGTCAGGCAATGCGCCGGTTTCGACCGGTCCGTAGCCGGACAACCTCAGCGCAGCAGACAGCGCGGAAACATTGGTCTGCCGGATCTGCCCCTCGCGCGGCACATCCCCGACCGCAACCAGTTCGTCACCGGTGCCGAGTACCGCGATTCGGAGCGACTCGGACACCTCAACCTCGGCACACCCGCAAGCCGCCGCGATACTGACCTCGACAGGCCCCATGCGCACACCGGGCCGGAGCAGGACATCACCAGTGCGATGGTCCGAGCCGCGGCGGTGGATAAAAGCGCCCGGCTGCACCGAAGACTGCGCGCGCAAGACGGCGGCAGCACCAGACAGGTCATACCACTCGCAAGGCAGGATGCAATCGGCGCCCTCCGGCAGGACCGCGCCGGTCATGATTTCCAAAGCCGCGCCGGGCTGCGCCGGCAGAGTCGTCCGACCGCGCCCCGCCGGCGCCGATCCGAGCACCGTGAACCCGCGCCGTCCGCCCGTCACCTCATGGTGACGCACGGCCAACCCGTCCATCATCACACGATCGAACGGCGGAAAGTCGGCGTCCGCCACCACCTCCTGACGCAGAATGCGGCCGGCCGCGTCGCCGAGCGGACGACGTTGCGAGGGTGTTGTCCCGCGCAGGGCGAAAATGAGTTCCGCGGCCCGCGCTGGCGTGCTTGGGGTTTCCATGGCGATGGATGACGGATAGCTTGGATGGTCCGCCCTGGCGACGATCAATGACCCCGCCGACCCCCAACAGCCAGCCTCTCGATCTTCTCGCCCGCCCGGTGCGTGATCTGCGCATTTCTCTCACGGATCGCTGCAATCTGCGTTGCACCTACTGCATGCCGGCGGAGGTTTTCGACCACAACCACGTTTTTCTGCGCAAAGATCAACTCCTGCGACTGCCCGAACTCGACCGCATCATCGGCGCCTTCGTCCGCTGCGGGGTCGGCAAGCTGCGCATCACCGGCGGCGAACCTCTCCTGCGGCGCGGAGTGAGAAAATTCCTGCAGGGGCTGCGCCGTTTTCCCGCCTTGCAGGATATCGCCATGACGACCAACGGGCTGCTCCTGCCGGAATTGGCGGCCGGACTGGCCGAGGCGGGCCTGCACCGCGTGACCGTGAGCCTCGACGCGCTGGATCCGGGGATTTTCGGGGCGATGAACGGACGCGGACACCATCCGGGTCGCGTGCTCGAGGGCATCGCCGCGGCGCGCGCCGCGGGGCTGGGCGTAAAAATCAACATGGTCGTGCAGCGCGGCGTGAACGACGGCGAAATACTGCCCATAGCCCGCCACTGTAAACGCGAGGGCCTCGTCCTGCGCTTCATCGAATTCATGGACGTCGGCAATTCCAATCATTGGGATCCCGCCATGGTCGTGTCCGGCCGCGAAATCCTCGAACGGCTCGCGCGGGAATTCGCTTTCGAACCGGTATCGCCCGCGCAATACGGCGAAGTGGCTGCCCGCTACCGCCACCGCGATGATGGTTGCGAATTCGGGCTGATCACCTCGATCTCCGCGCCGTTCTGTCGCGATTGCACGCGGGCGCGGTTGTCGGCCGACGGGCGGCTCTTCACCTGCCTCTTCGCGTCCGAAGGATTCGATCTCGTCGGCGCCATGCGGGCGGACAACCTCGACAACGAGGAACTCTACCGGTTGGTGGCCGGACTTTGGAGTCGGCGGGCGGACCGCTATTCGGAAATCCGCGCCGGGGCCGCCGGCGGCGCACCCAAGGTCGAGATGTCCTTCATCGGGGGCTGAGGGCCGCTTCATGATCCTGACCGTTCTTTTTTTCCTCGTCGCACTGGTTTACTCGAGCGTCGGCTTCGGCGGCGGCTCCTCCTATCTCGCCCTCCTCCATTGGCATGGGGTCGCGCCCGCGGTGCTGCCCATTCTTGGACTTTCCTGCAACCTCATCGTCTCGGCGCAAGGCTTCGCCCAATTCACGTACGCCGGTCATTTTCCGTGGCGGCGCAGTCTTCCCTTCCTCGCGTTTTCCGTCCCGGCATCCTACCTCGGCGGACTTTTTCCGGTGAGGGAGTCGACGTTTCTCTTCCTCCTCGCGGCCTCGCTCACCGCCGCAGGATGCCTCCTTCTTGTCCCGTCGCGCGATTACCACCGGCCAGCCGGCGACCTCGCGCGACGTATCACCGGACTGGGTAGCCCGTTGATCGGCGCAGGCTTGGGATTCATCAGCGGCATCGTGGGCATCGGCGGCGGCATCTTCCTTGCGCCAATCCTGCATCTGGCCCGCTGGGCGCCGGCCAAACAAGTGGCCGCTTTGGCTGCGGGATTTATCTTCGTCAACAGCGCGGCAGGACTGGTCGGACAATTGCAAAAACACGGCTGGAGCACGGAGGCCGCGCTGAACTTCTGGCCACTGCCGGCGGCCGTCCTGGCCGGCGGGCTCATCGGTGCGCGTTGCGGTTGCTCGATCTTGCCGGCAGTCCGCGTACGCCAAATCACCGGACTCATCATCCTGATCGTCGCCGGCAACCTGTGGATGAGAGTTCTTCCCTGACCGGGCGATTTCAGCAGCGCCGTATCCGATGCACCGATCACAGCAAGAGAGCCTTTGGTAAAAATAAACCTTGGGACCCTATCGATGGTTTATTGGTCGAGACAATCTGGTAGGATCGCACCAAACCGCATTAGGAATCCCACCCGATAAAAAGCCGGCCATCTCGGAATTGGAAGACCTCTTAGGTACCGAGGTACTCTACCTTGACCCTCTCCCCATAGACCATCGGAGCCGCGAGGAGGCGCCGGTTTACCGGTGCGCAAAGTGAAACCGCTGGCTCGTCACCCGCCCCGACGAGCTACAGCCCATCATGCGCGATCCGCAGAGCTCTTCGAACGCGGGGCTGGTTTGCCCTCGTGCCCGAAAGACTAGCCGGCTCCCTGCCCGCGCGAAATCTTGTCCTTTGACATTGACCCAATCGGCCATTTCAACCCCTGCGGCGGCAAATTGCGATGAGTCTTCAGGGCCCTCGGCGCTCCAGCAACTGCGCGGCGATACTCACCGCGATTTCCGCAGGGTCGTTTCCACCAACGGGCAAGCCCAAGGGGCAAACCAAGCTTTGCAAAACCTCTTCGCCCACCCCGTCTTCCCGCAGCTCGCGTAGCAGCACCGCCCGCTTGGCCGCGCTCCCGATGGCCCCCAAGAACGAAACCCCCAAACCATTGAGAAAAACCTCCCGCAGCACGGGGCGGTCCGTGGAGTGTCCCTTCGTCATGCATACCAGCATGCTGCCTTGACGAACCAGCCGTACCCCGTCCTCGAAGCGGGCAACCTGATGGGTTGAAATGTTCCGCCCGACCGGAAGCCGCTCCAACCATTCCGCCCGCTCGTCGACGACATCGATGCGGCACGCCATTTTTCCAAGCACATGCACCAAGGCCTGAGCGACATGGCCCGCTCCAAAAATCACCACGTGCCAGTCCGGCACCCCAGCCACCCGCTCGAACAAAAACGACATCTCGCCACCGCAGGTCATCCCGACGTCCCGCTGAAGGTTCCAGGTTGCCAGCGCGCACCTCGCACCCCCACTCAGCATTGCCGCGGCGGTTGCAACAGCCTTGGACTCCACCTTGCCTCCACCCACGGTTCCGAGCATCCGGCCGTTCGCGCCCACGACCATTTTCGCCCCGACCTCTCCGGGCACGCTTCCCCTTGTGCCGGTGACCGTCACCACAGTCACGGTTTCCCCGCCTGCGCATAAACGACCGATCTCGCTCCAGGGATTCGCCATGCGCTGCTAGCGGGTCACCACAGCCTCAATCTGTCCGTGCGGCTCATCGGTGGGGAGGAACAGGCAATCGTTCCCCGGGCGTCCCAAGTTCGCCAGGTCCATACCGAGAAAATGCACGTTGGGCAGGGTGAGAGCGATCTCGTCAATCCCGGGAACCGCTGCCAGCGCCGCTTCCCCGATCTGAAATAAAGTCCGTTGCACCGACGGGCTGTAGGTTCCGGAAAAAACCTCGTAGGCGGCCTTCAGGATCGCTTCGTCCGCGGCGCCGTAATCCCGCGCCTGATCGGAAAATATCCATTCGGCAGTCAAACGGGTCGAGAGGATCCGGTCGTTGGTCGGAGGTAGGGTGGTCAACTCACATTGAGGATAGCCCTCGAAACCAGACCCGGTGGTTTTCATGATCAAATGATTCCGTATCCCGGCACTCAAAATCCCCGTGCCTGCGCGGACAAACTCACCGCGGCAAAACCACTCTCCATTGTCCTCGGCCACGAACGAATGCGCCCGGCCGTCATTTTCCACGTTCATCCTCTTCCAGCGCCGCTCACGCAACTCGACGGAGACCCCGTCCAGGTGAACGTACTGTCCCAAGAAATGCTCGCCAAGAACCTTGGCGAAGCTGGTGCGGCAAGTTCCCAGCGAATCGTATGCCAGCACACGCACGGTGTTCTTTACCGTGTCCGTCGGCACGATCGACGAATTGTCAGGCCCAAGATACGAACCCTCCAAGTCTCCGCGCAAAAGCACATCTGCCTCCAGTTCGCACACTTCGTGTTGGGCACCACGGAGGACCTTCAAGACCCGCACCAGGGCCTTACCATATTGATTGCATTTTAAACGGCTCATCTCACTCTGTAACCCTCCTAGTGACGCCCGTATCCCAGCTGTGTTCCTTATAATGACGCACACATCCCAGCTGAATCCACTCCAGGCTGCAAACTTTATCGAATTGCTTGGCCGCGTCTATGAGCACTCGGAATGGGTGGCAGGACGTGCCGCCGCCATGCGCCCGTTCCTCGATCGGGCGGATCTCGTCGCCAAAATGCGCGCTGTTGTCGACGCCGGCACCGAGGACCAAAAACTCAGACTCATCCGCGCCCACCCGGACCTCGCAGGCAAGGTGGCCCAGGCCGGCGCTCTCACCTCCGAATCCGCCCGCGAACAGGGCGGCCTCGGACTCGACCACCTTTCCGAATCCGAATACGACGAGTTCAACGCACTCAACGCGCGCTACCGTGAACGCTTTGAATTTCCCTTCATCATCTGCGCGCGGCTCACCACCAAGAAAGGTATCCTCGCCGCCTTTCATTCCCGGATCGAAAACTCCCGCCCGGAGGAAATGGTGGAAGCCCTGCGGCAAATCCACGAGATCGCCCGCCTCCGGATTGAGGACCTTGTCGCGCCTGACATACCGGCTTATCTCCCTTTCATTTCCGCCCCGCTTCTCGGCAGGCTTTATCAGATTTCAGAGCCCGTCTCCGCCGTTCCCGGACTGCGGGTCGCCGCCGGACTTCGTGAAAAATTTCCGACCATCGAAACCGACGAGGCGCTCGCCTTCGCCACCCGCCTCTATCTCGGCACACGCGACCACCTCCGCACAGTCCTCGACCAGCGCATCCTTGACCGTGCATTGATGGACCAGGTCACCGCCGAGGCCGTGTCCGCGAATTCGCAAGTCGCCTACGACTCCCCGGACTACAAAACCGCCATCGGTATCAAAGACGGTCAGGGCCGCATTGTCATTGGCCCGCTCCCTCCTCCCGTGAACCAACCGAAACCGGTCGTTGTTCCCGATTTCCTCAAAGGCGACCAAGTCACCCTCTTCGGTCCTCCCGATACGGCCAAGATGTCGATCAATGCCATGAACGCCTTCAACCGGCATCCACCCGACGAACCCGCCATCGTCACCGAACTGGCGGAGGCCGCCGGCCAGGTTCCCCGCTGGGGGGCTGACAACGAGGACTCCAAGACCCCTATAATGGCCAGTCTTCTTAGTGCCTGTGAGAACCTCATCGGCTGCTTCGACCGGACACTTCGTTTCGAGGAAGCAAAAACCGGACGCATCTATCGACTCGACGAAACCGGCCTGTCCAAACCGATCAAGCGCATTCCCGGACTCGCTCTTCCCGATGGCAACCACTTGCTCAACGGCTGTCCGCTTCCGCTCCACCTCTACGACTTCGCGACACACCTCTGGCACAACCGAAACCGGCCTGAGGCGCTCGCTTTCTACATCCCGAAACTTGAGAACGAAGAGGAAGCCGCTTACCTGAAAGATCTCATCGACCAGGCGGAGGCCGCCATTCAAGAAGTCGAGCCCTCCTATCAGTCCGGGACTATCAAGCTCTTCATCGTTTTCGAAAACCCGCGCGCCATTTTCCGCATCCGCGAAATCGCGCACACGCTGCATCCGCATTTCCTCGGCGGCAGCCTCGGCTGGCATGATTTTATCGCCTCCGCCGCCCGGCTTTTCAAGAACGACCCCAACTACCGGATCCCAGTCAAGGCTGACCCCAACATCGTGATCAACCACATCCGCGAGTCGCACAAGATTCTCGTCAACGCACTTGCGCCGATCGGCGCAATCGGCATCGGCGGCATGTATGGAATGCTCTACGAAGAGGGAAACCCAGCATCCTACGAAATGTGCATGGTCGGCTACATCCGCGATGTTTCCACCCAGCTCAAGCGAGGGCTCAACGGTTTCTGGGTTGCCCACCCCGCCTTCGTCCGCACTGGTCTGGCGATGGTCGAGGCTTGGCGCCGCGGACCGGAAACCTTCACCGCACTCGTCAAAGCTCTCGTCCCGAATCCAGCCGAGCACGAGCCGCTGCTCGAGTTTGTCTCCGCTCCCGACGCCGAAGGCCTTGACCTTAAGGACCCCAATTATCCACGCAGCGTTCTCGCCGCCACCCTGGAAGTCTCCGACGTCATCGCCAACGACGATCCCGAGGAAGTCCGCTACAATGTCTTCCAAGCCCTCCAATATCTCTGCGACTGGCTCTCCGGAAACGGCTGCGTCGCCCTGCCCGCGACCATAAAGAACAGCCAGGGGGAAAACATCTTCGTCCGCGTGATGGACGACCTCGCCACCACCGAGCGGTCACGCTGGGAGCTCTGGGCCGAGGTTGCACACGGCCGTGTCTCACACGAGCAGTTCGAGGAAATCCTCCAGCAGGAAGCGGCCTTCATCCGGGAAGGCAAGGACCTTCCCGACAAGCGCATCCAGGTAGCCTGGAACGCTAGGAGCGGGCGGTGGTATCCGGTCGCCATCGCCCTTCTCCGCCAGCTCGTCACTGATCCCGATCCGGTCGAGTTTGCGACAGAGCTACTCATGCCGTTCACCTTCGACCTCATCCGCGAGGCGGAAGACCCGCTCGCCGCGGTCGCCGGTTTTCGTTAGAGCGGAATTTTTCCGATCGCCTGCTTGAGAACCTCGGGCGTGAGCGGGGAGGAAAACTGCGTCTGGCTGCCGAAGGCCGCCAGCGCGTCCCGAAGTGCCTCCCTCACCGAGATGGCCAACATCAAGGGGGGCTCACCCACCGCCTTCGAGCCGTGGATGGTGTGGGGCTGCGCTGCATCGGCCAACAGATTGACCCGGAAATCCAGAGGTGCGTCAGAAATCGTCGGAATGGCGTAAGTGCTGGCGCTGTGAGATTGCAGCCGGCCTTCCTTGCTCCACTTCAGCTCCTCGCTGGTCAGCCATCCCGCGCCCTGCACGAAGCCACCTTCGATCTGCCCCCGGTCGATGTCCGGGTTCAGCGAGTCGCCGACATCATGGAGAATGTCGACGCGGCGCAGATGGTGCATTCCAGTGAAGCCGTCCAGCTCCACTTCGCATACCGAGGCCCCGAAGGCGTAGTAGTGGAATGGCCGGCCCTTGGGATTCTCCATCGACCAGTCCCAATGAAGACCCGGCGTTTTGTAAAATCCGGTCGCAGACAACGGGATCCGCTCCGTGTAGGCCTTGCCCGCAACGGCGGCGAATGATACCTCCCGCCCACCCCCGCGCACCATTCCCTCGGAGAACCGCAACTCATCCTCACGGCAGGAAAGCATCGCGGCGGCCACCGGGATCAGGCGGCCGATCAAGGTCCGGCAGGCATCGGCGACCGCCATTCCATTCAAATCAGAACCCGAGCTCGCCGCGGTCGCAGAGGTGTTAGGCACCTTGTCGGTGCGGGTGTGCATCAGGCGGATTAGCTCCCGGGGCAGCCCCAGTTCCCTCATCGCCACGCCGAGAATCTTGGTGTGCAGTCCCTGGCCCATCTCCGTGCCGCCGTGGTTCACCTGCACCGAGCCATCGGCATAGACCAGCACCAAGGCCCCGGCCTGGTTGTAGTGCTTCAGCGTAAAGCTGATGCCAAACTTCACCGGAGTGATGGCAAGCCCGCGCTTCCGGTAGGGATGCGCGGTGTTCCATTCCGCGATTTCCCCGCGACGTTTTCCAAACGACGCGCTCTCCTTGAGCTCCGACCAGATCCTCGCCAGGCGGTTTCCTTCGACCACCTCGCCGTAATGGGTGGTGTTGCTTTCTCCCTCGCCCCGATAGAAATTCCGGGCGCGGACTTCATCCGGAGCAAGCCCGAGTTCCCCTGCGATCCGGGCGATGATTTCCTCGATCACGAGCATCCCCTGCGGACCGCCGAATCCCCGGAACGCGGTGTGCGAGGTGACGTTGGTCTTGCAAACCCGCCCTTCGAAACGGACGTGCGGGATGAAGTAGGCGTTGTCCAGATGGAACAGAGCCCGGTCGTTCACCGGTTGCGAGAGGTCCAGCGACCATCCCCCGTCGGAAAAAAGCTGGATGTCTGCCGCCTCCAGCCTGCCGTCCGGAAGAAAACCCACCCGGTAGCGGGCGAAAAATGGATGACGTTTCCCGGAGCATTCCATGTCGTGATCCCGGTCCAGCTGCATGGCCACCGCGCAGCCGGTGCGGTACGCCGCCAGGGCGCAGATCGCAGCCCACGGATTGGCCTGGGTTTCTTTTCCCCCGAATCCGCCGCCCAACCGGGGCGACTCGACCACCACCCGGTGTTTCGGCCAGCCGAGGACCTCCGAGACAATCATCTGGGTCTCACTCGGGTGCTGCGACGAGGAGAAAACAAAAACCCCGTCACCGTCCGGCTCGGCAAAAGCGGCCTGGCTTTCGAGATAAAAATGCTCCTGTCCGCCGATATGGAAATCCCCCTCGATCACCCGGGGTGCATCGCGCAAGGCCTCATCAACCGCCCCGCGGCGGAGGGTGTGGGGATCGGTGTGGAACGACTGTTTTTCCAACGCGGCCTCGATCCCTAACAACGGATCCAGCGGCTCATACTCCACCACCACCAATTGGGCCGCGAGGCGGGCTTGCTCCAGAGATCCGGCCACCACCGCGGCAATCACCTGACCGTGGAATTGAATCAGGTCCGATGCGAACAAGGGCTCGTCATCCCGCGAACAGCCCGTGTTGTTGTGCCCTGGAATGTCGCCGGCCGTTAGCACCGCACGCACGCCCGCGGCGTTCCGTGCTCGGCTCACATCGACGCGTGTCAGCCGGGCGTGAGCGTGCTCCGAGCGCACCAGCCAAACCTGCAGCGCGTTGCGGCGCAGAGCCAAGTCCTGGGTATAAAGCGCCTCGCCGGTCACGTGACCGACGGAGGATTCGTGCGGCAGATCACGCGGCGGCAAGGGCCGAATCACCGGCGCTGCGATCACGTCCTCGGCACCGCTCAGCGCCTTCAAGAACAAATCCCGGATCAATGCCTGGCGATAGTCCACCGAAGCCCGCAGATCATCGAGCGGCTGGAATTCGGCGGCCAGAGCTTCCAGTACCTCGTCATCTGCAGCGTCCTGATAGTATCTCCCCACGAGCAAGCGCTCGGTCTTCGTCGCCCGGGCCGGAGTCGCCGCGACTCCGCCGTAGGCGAGGCGCGCGTTGGTGATGACCTTCTCGTCATCCACCACCAACCGGATGGCGGCGGAGACTGCCGAGATGTCCATCTCTCGCCGTTTGGACACCTTGTAGAAGACACAGCGACCCGGGAGATTCCTTGGGAGGGAGATAGTCACCAGGATCTCTCCCGAGGAGAGGACCGTCTTCCGGTAACCGGTGAAAAACTCCGCCAGTGGCACCACGCGCTCCCCGGTAAGCGAGGCCAGCGTAACCGTCGCATCAAGCGCTAAAAGAACCGGGGCAGAGTCCCCGATGGGTGACGCCGTCACCAAATTTCCACCCAGCGAGGCGCGATGCCGGATTTGCCGCGAGGCGAAGAGCCGGAACATCTGGTCGAGCGCCGGAAACTCGCCTTTCAAGCGATCCACCAAATCAGTCAAGCGAACCGCCGCCCCGACATGCCAGTGACTCTCGGTTTCCTCAACGCTGAGAAGCCGGTCCACGTGCTCCAAGGAGATCAATTTCTCCGGGCGCAAGTGTCGCTTGTTGATTAATACCGCCAGCTCGGTCGCGCCGACGATGAAAGGTGCGTCCGGATGCTCTGACTTCAATCGCAGCGCCGCGTCGAGAGTAGCGGGAGTCAGATAAGCGGGACTGCCCGCTTCTGATGGCTGGACAGAGCTTGCCATCGGCAGGTCCGGAACGCCGTCCAGCGCGTCGCGGATCGGCCGATACCCGGTGCAGCGACAAAGGTTTCCGCAGAGCTGGTCCGCGACCGCCATCGGATCACCGGCCACCCCGCGAGCGGAAGCCTCGGCCATAGAACAGACAAATCCTGGCGTGCAGTAACCGCACTGCGAGCCGTTGCTTGCGATCATCGCCTGCTGGACCGCATGAAGCCCGCTACCGCCCAGTCCCTCCGCTGTCACCACTTCCCGGCCGATCAAGGAATGTACCAGGGCCAAGCAGGAATTGATGGCCCGCGGCGGCCGGCCGGGTTCTAAGAGCAGCACAGTGCAGGCCCCGCAGTCGCCCTCGTTGCAGCCCGTCTTGGAGCCCGTGCGGCCGGAGAAGCGAAGGAACTCCAACAGATTTTGGTGGAGTGGAGCCGACGAGACCTCGACCGGGTCGCCGTTGATGGTAATAAAAGCGGACAATGAAGCTTCAGGGCATCCGGTGGATGTTTTTGTAATAGAGGTAAGATGCCGGGACGTCCCCGATGGCCGCGAACCACTGCGGACAGTAGGGTGCCATCCAGATCGCATCCCCGGGCTCGACCGGATAATACGCACCCTCCAACCGATAGACGCCCTGGCCGGACAGCATCAGCAAGCCGTGTTCCATCATGTGGGTCTCGACAAAGGGAAGAGTCGCCCCCGGTTGGTAGGTAAAAATATTGATCGCGAGGTCAAACCGCGGATCAATCGGCAGTAGGGTCTGCAAAACCGCCCGCTCGTTACCTAGAAAGGGTTCTCCTTTGACTTCGTTGGCATGGCCGAAGGTCACCGGCGGCGACTCCAACCCCGCAAGTGGCTCGAAGTCCTTGCGGAACACTGTCACCCGGGCGTCTGCCGATCCGACGACCCGGCACGCCGTTTCCGCGGGAATGAAAGCAAACCCGCTTGCGCCCAATTCGATGGCTTCGCCGTCGCCGAGATGAATCCGGCAGGTTCCAGTCTCAACATAAAAGGCATGCTCCTTTTGATCCGCAGCAAGGACCGCACTGCCGCCGTCTTCTTGAAAGGTAATGAGGATTTGGGAGAGGGACGCACCCATCGCCGGTGACAACAAGACGAAGCCCACTGCCTTTTCCCAACCGGGGAACGCGGAGGGCACATGCCCGTCGGGGGCGATGAGGGCGTGACGGCTGGAGACTACGCTTCGAGTATGCATGATTGTTAGGTTAGAAGAAATCGGGACGAAGGAAACGGCCTTTTGTTTGAATGTCCACCTTAGCGCCCCGCAGAAATGTCGCCTTCACCCGATGCCTGAGCGGCATTCCGAGGTAAGGGGAGCTCGGATGGCGGGTCAAAAGCTCGAACCGTTCGATGGGTCGGTCATCCGGGATGAAAATTGAGAAGTCCGCGTGTTTTCCTATCGAAAGCGAGCCCTTGCGACACAGCTTGAAACGCTTCGCGACATTCACGCTGGCGGACTCCGTGAGATTTGGTTCCCGGTCGAGCAGCAGTGGGTAACCATGTTGAATTCCGGCGATGCCGCCCCATATCGCAAACAAATCATCGCCAGTTTTCAGATCGGGACTCGAGGGCGAATGGTCGGAACCGAGCGTATCGATTTCGCCCGCCCGCAGCTTTTCCCACATTCTCGCCACGGTCTCCGCAGGACGCAGCGGCGGCGCGCATTTTGCCGGGGCGCCGATCGCGATAGCATCCTCCTCGTCGAGCAAAAGGTAATGGGGACAGGTCTCGACCGTGACATCGACGCCTTGTTTCTTGGCTCGGGTCACCAAGTCAATTCCCTCCGGACAGGTGACGTGGACGATGTGCAGGGCGCATCCGGTTTCCCCGGCGAGATCAAGGGCGAGCCGAATGGCCACCTGTTCAAAGCTCTGCGGTCGAGAGGCCAGCCACGCCGCCATGTCGTGACCCACGCACGGCAAGTCACGGGAAATCTCGGCGTGGACCGAAACGGGCAGGTTCAAGCCGGCAGCAATCTTCATCCCCCTCCTCAAGGTCGCCGCGTCGGCCAATGGATACTCATCGAGTCCGGAGTGACACATGAAGGCCTTGAAGCCGATCGCACCGCCTTCCGCCATGGCCTCCAAGTGGGCGAGCGAGTCCGGCGTGAGTCCTCCCCAGAGCGCGAAATCCAAATGCGATTTCTCCCCGGCGATGAGCCGCTTTCTTTCCAGCGATGCCGCATCCACCACCGGAGGCGTCGAGTTCAGTGGCATGTCGAAGAAGGTCGTGCCGCCGGCCGCCGCGAGCGCGAGACTTCCGGTTTCCAAGCCTTCCCACTCGGTGCGGCCGGGCTCGTTGAAATGCACATGGGCGTCAATCCACCCCGGAACGATCCGCCCGTCCGGCACCTCGACCACCTGTTTCGCCGGGCCGGCCAACGAGGGACCCTTCGCCGCCACAAGTCCGTCGATCACGCCCAGGCTCAGGTCCGGCGTATGCACCAAAAGATCAAAGTCGCTCATGCCGGCAGCGATTTTAGGAATTCAACAAGCACCCGGATGCCCACCCCGATGTCGGCTGGAGAAACATATTCATCCGGATGGTGGGAAAGCCCGCCCCGACAGCGGACGAAAATCATCCCGATCGGCGCCACCTTCGAAATCGCGACCCCGTCATGCCCGGCGCCGCTGGCGAGCTGTCGCCGCGAACCGGTGACGCGTTCCAAAGCGTCGCAAAGATTTCTGGCGAGCTCCGCGTCACAGACAACCGCATCATTTTCCTGTACCAGCTGCCAATTCAGCTCCAGCTCACGGGAGGCAGTAATCTTCCTCACCGAATTTTCCAAAGCCTTCAG
This sequence comes from uncultured Verrucomicrobiota bacterium, assembly GCA_903934135.1. GTDB lineage: Bacteria > Verrucomicrobiota > Verrucomicrobiia > Chthoniobacterales > JACTMZ01 > JACTMZ01. The sequence continues at coordinate 23,764 of CAIZMQ010000098.1, read as the reverse complement.
CAAGCGGACTCGCTCGGCATCGACCGCGTGGCGGAAATCAAGGGTGAAGCTCGTCACCTCGGGAATCGAATTCGAGCCACCGGGAAGAACCTCGATCTTGCCGACCGTCGCCACCAGCCCGGGGTGGTCGCGGGCGAGTTTCTCGGTCGCCAGAATAGCCTCGGCAGCGCCGGTCAGGGAGTCGCGTCGGAACTCCATGGGCGTGGTGCCGGCGTGGTCGGCGCGGCCGGTCAGGGTCACCAGCAGGCGCGATTGCCCGTTGATTCCGGACACCACGCAAGCCGCCTCGTCAAATTCCTCGAGACTGCGGCCCTGTTCGATATGGAGCTCCACGTATCCGCGGACACTTCCGGCTACGTAATGGATGTTCGACGCGTCTTCGTGCCAACCCTCGGTCGCCAGCACCAGGGACTGGCTTTGGCCTGCGGCGTCCAGCCGGGCACGGGTTTCAAGGTCCAACTGACCGGTCACGCCGCGGCTGCCAAGGTAGGTCGTTTGAAATCGGACGCCCTCCTCGTCGGAAAATCCGAGAAGATGCACGGGAAACGGCAGTTGAATCCCCTGGTCCCGGAGTTCCTCAAGCGCCGCAAGAGCTGCGATCAGGCCGAGCGCGCCGTCGTATTTCCCGGCGTTGGTCACCGTGTCCAGATGCGACCCCAACAGCAGCGGCTTGGCCTCCGGTGCGGCGCCGGGAAGAACACCCCGCACCGTGCCGTCCGGCAAGTGCTGGGTTTGCATCCCCAGCTCCGCCATCCAGCCAAGCAGGCACCCCGCCGCCCGCCGGTTTGCAGGCGAAAGGTAGGTCCGCACCAAGTAACACGGGTTGTCGGAAATATGCCCGAGAAAATCGAGCCGTTCCAAGGCCCTGTTGAGCATCAGACCCATGATTTAGCTGCCCCGGTAGGCAGAGTAAGACCACGGTGTGCACACGAGCGGAACATGATAAGACTGACCGGCCGCCGCAGTGAACTGGACCGGCACGCAATCGAGAAACGGCGACTCCACCCCGAGCTTGCGGAAATAATCGCCCACCGCGAATTCAATCCGGTAAACCCCGGACGGAAGCTTGAGGGCAAGCGGCTCCGGACACCGGCCGTCGGCATTGGTCACGGACTGTGAGACCAGCCGGTCGCCTTGGAAAAGGAAAACACTGACCCCTGCTGCGGGCTTGCCGTGCGCCGTGTCCAAAACATGGGTCGTGAGTTTCTCCATAGCGCGGACTTAAACAGAATACCTGCCGGAATACGAAGAAGAATCCGAGTGGAAACCACGTGGTCAGCACCAGGATTCTCTTCTCCCCAGAGATGAACGGGACGGTCGACGATCCGGTGTCTGAAGAGCCGAAATGCGAGTCCGAAAAGTGTCGCTCCCGCTGAGTCCACATGCCGGAGGCGCGTCCGACCGGCAACCGATTCCTCCGCCGCACCAAGCCAAATGTGGTTGCTGCGTCTCGCAGCAATCGACCGGATGTGCTGCGGTGGGAAGCGACTGCACCGCGCCGCTTTGGATGAGCTCGCCGCCCCCGGGCTACCGGCTGTCATCCCCAGCAACGAACCGGCGGATCGCATCCACCTCAAGCTGGTCCTCGCCGGACAATTCCACGGTGTCCGGCAATCTGCCGTCGGCCTCCAGTTCCAGTACCTCAAACCAACCGCGCAACTGGATGCCTCCGTCCGAGCCGGACGGAGAGACGGCCACAAGAACAACCCCGGTGCCCTCGGGCGGGGGCAGAGCAAAAATTCCCTGCGCATCGGCCGTCACGGTCTGCAGCGGCGCAGGCAGGACACCCAATAATCCCTCAAGGGTTACCAAGCCCTCCTTTTCGGCCGACAGTCTCTTCAACTCCTCCATCGCGGCGACTTCCCCGGCTTGCTTCGCGTCGCGCTCCGCCCGGAGTTCGGCCAAGTCGGGCATATTGTATTCCTCGCCGACGGCGCAAACACGCGACGCTTCGTCATAGGCAAGCCACGCTTGGCGGTGCCGCGCCAACGCCTCGGCCGAAAGTCCGGCCAACTCCGCCGCCCGCACCTCCGCCGCGGCGAGCAATTCCCGCCAGGAAGCCGACAAATCTTCCCTCTGGAAGACGCGAATCTCGACCGCACCGGTTTCGTCGCCGGAGAGCAACACGCGCCCGGAAATCGGGGCGGGTTCCGAATTGATCCACCACCAGCCTGCTCCGCCTGCCAATCCGGCAAAAAGCACGGCCAAGGCAACGGCACGCCACCTCCCGGCTTGAGGACGACTGCCCGGGGTCACCGCAGGAAGTGCCGTATTCCCGGGCTTTGGCGGCAAGCCTGCATCCGCCCGAGGCACCGGAGAGGCCCCGGCCGGGACCGACGGCCTTGAATTCGAAGCCGACGACGGGGCCATCGGCACCTTGTCGGGGACAGCCCCGGCGGGAGGTATTTTTTGCTGGATCGGTTTCAAGGTCTTGGTGTCTTGGCAGGCTCTACCGATGCACGATGAACGAACTGCGCCGCCGGTTCAACTCCGCGGAAGGCAGAACAAAAGTCCCGCGGAAGCAGAAAATGCCGCCCCCTTCCGGCTTAACCAAGTTTGGCGTGCGAGCCGTCGCAGAATGGCGGAGACGCCGTGTGCTTGCACATGCACCAAGCCACCCTCTTCTTCTCCGTGATGACCACCTTGACCGGCTTGAATCCCTTGTCCTTGTGCATCCCGTTGCAAAAAGGTTGCGTGGTCGAATACCCGCAGGAACACCACCAATAAGTGCCCGGTTCCATTTCCTCCACCAGGGGCGACTTTTGACACACGTGCGGCTCGTTCATGGCGCAGTGATAGCACCCCGACCCCGCACGCTCAACCAGTCATTCCTTATCCGCTACCCTGACCAAACGCGCCGCGGTGAACGGCGCCATAGTGAAAGCCTGCGCGGTATTGTCCGCTATCATGACAAGTTGCCCGCCCTCGACCCGGAAATAGGCGCGCGGACGCGGGTGCGGCGGGGCACGCCGGTCCCAGTCGTCACCGAGGAAGGACTCGCGCCGTCCGAAGGAGAGCACACGCAGATGCAACAGGCCTCCGTCCTCCACCATGTAGACGCCGCTCATCAGAAGGCCGCGCGACTCATCCTGCGGTTGCCAGACAGCTTCCCATGATTTGTCGGCGGCAAAAGTGTAGATGACTTCCGGAACATCCGGGTCCTGGTAGCTCCCGGGCAGTGCGTCGGGAGAGACTGACTCAACCCTCGTGTCGAGAAGAACCGCTGAGGGAGCCTCTTCACCCACCGTGGTCGACTCCACGATCTCCACCACCTCCGCATCCCCCTGGCCCGCCTCCACTTTGGAAGATTCCGGCACGGGCTGCCCACAACCGGCCAAAAGGTAACCGGCGGCGAGTGGCAACAAAACAAGCGGGGAGAGGAGCTTCACGTGGATCAAAAAAAAGGAGAGCGGGTGACGAGACTCGAACTCGCGATACGATTCTATCAATCTGGCCGTGCCGTTTTCTCTGTAGGATTAACACAGAAAACACTTGAAACACGGGTAACTGTTATGCTTTTCTTATGCATTGTCATGGCGAGCGTTCACAAAGTTAACCGCACCGATGGGAAATCTTCCCCGTTTTGGTATGCGGCCTTTCGTTCGGCTGATGGTAGGGCTTTTTTTAAGAGCACGAAGAAAAAAACCCGCGCGGATGCGCTGGCCGTGGCAATGGAATTCGAACGCATGGCCCGGGGGCACGTTACCGAAGCGCATTACCGCCGGGTAGCTTCCGAACTTTACGAACGCACGGCCGGCGAACAGTTGAACTTCCACACCTGCGGGGCATGGCTGGGCGAATGGCTGGCGAACACGAAGGCAACCGTGAAGGGCGGCACCTACGAGAAATACCGGGGCACGGTGGACGATTTTCGCGAATTCCTAGGCAAGCGGGACGGTGCGCCGCTAGCGAGCATTACCCCCAAGGAAGTGTTAGCCTATCGCGATGCGCTGCAGGGGCGCGGGCTGGCAGCTTCCACCATTAACCTAGCCATACGCAAAACCCTTCACGCCCCGTTCGAAGCGGCCCGAAAGCTGGGCTACGTGACGGTTAACCCGTGCGCGGCTGTTAAGCCCGTGCGTGATAACGTGGCGAAATCAAAGGCTCGCCGGCTGCCCTTCACCCACGGGCAGATTGAAGCCCTGCTGCAGGCGACCCCGGGCACGAATTGGGAAGGCGCCATACTCTGCGGGCTAACTACGGCCCTGCGGCTGGGCGATATTGCGGCGCTTACATGGGGGCAGGTTGATCTGGGGGCGCGTGTGCTCGTCACAACGGCCAGCAAAACCGAAGCCGAGCAAACTACCCCGCTGCACCCGGCCTTCATTGCATGGCTGAAGAAGCAAACGCGTGGCATAAGCAAAGCCCCGGTGTTCCCCGAATTACACGGGCGCAAAACCGGCGGCTGCCGTGGCCTTTCGCAAGTATTCCGGGCAATCATGGAAAAAGCCGGCGTGGCCGGCGCCGTGATTCGCAAAGGGGTAACGGCCGAAGCGAAGAAGAAGGCAGAGAACAAAGCGCGCACCGGGCGCACTATCAGCGCGCTTTCCTTCCACAGCTTGCGCCACACGGCTACTTCCCTGCTGGCTAATGCCGGCGTAGCGGCCGATACGAGAAAAGCGCTCACAGGGCACGCTGATGACCGTGTGCACGAAGGCTACACGCATTACGAACTAGAAACCCTGCGGGCGGCCGTGGAATCTATCCCCGTGCCGGGAACGCCGGCGCCGAAGCCCAGAGCGAAGGCGAAGAAGAAAGCGTGAAACGCAAACCCCCGAAACCCAAAACCCCCAAAAGCCCCAAAACGGACAAGCCGGCTCTGGCTGCCGAAGAGTGGGCCTTCCACCGTGTGCCTGTGCGCGAGTGGGACGCGGCGACGAACTACGAATACCAAAGGGACGCGGCAGCCATGCTTAAGCCTAAGGCAACCCCCAAAGAGTTAAAGCAATTCTGGGCCTTTTGGCTGGCCGGCAATGGCCTACCCGAAAGCACTAACCCACAGCAACAAAAGCCATGGCCAGCGCTGCCAGCGCGCCTGCGCGCGGCTCTGGTTGCTAGGTGTGGCGAATGGCAGCGGCATAAATCCGACGGTGCGCTTGAACCTTTAACGGAAGTTAAGCCCGCTGCACTTGGAACCCCGGATAGCAACTTTGCCGAACGTGTCGTGTTCGATGTGGATTGGCGCGCGAAGGATAAGGCTCTGGTGCGGAAATTCGCAGAATGGCTAGAACAAGGACGAAAAGAAAAACGCGGCTTTCTTTCGCAACTGCGGCCGCAAAACAAAACCGGCCCGAAATCTAGTGCGCCGGCGCTTTGTGATTTGGTGATATGGAGAGCGCGCCGCGCGGGGCTAACAATGAAGGCCACCTACGAACTGACGCACCCTTTTCTTCAAAGCGCGGGCGGCGTAGGCAAAGTTATTAATCCGATACAACGCGCACGTGCCTGCCAGAGCGCGCAAAAGGAAGTTGAGGGCCGTGCGGCCGGCGGCGTGAGAATGTTCAATGCTATGCCCCCGGGGCTGATCGACAAGATGAGCGCAAAGGCGGCCGCACTTAACAAAGTTTCAAAACCTAATCGCGGCAAATAGACGAGTTTGACACGCGCGGGCAATCGTATGCCCGTGACTACGAAACACCGCAACATTGGCGGCACCGTTGAAGCAATTCACGTTGCCGATAACTCGCAACTGCCAGCCGGCTTTCGGCCGGAATTCTGCAGACTGCCGAAGCCCGGCACGCTGTGCCCGTGGACGGGGCTTTCCCGTTCGAAGATGTGGCAACTGCTGGAAACGGCGCCGATCAAAACCGTTTGCCTGCGGCGCCCGGGGGCGGCCAAGGGCGCGCGGCTGGTGCACTTGGAAAGCCTGCTCAACTACCTGCACGGGCAGGCTGAAACGCTGGTGGCACCGTGACGGCAAAAGAAACCCCCGTGACGCAGGGCGGCGCCACAGGGGTAAAGACTGAACAAAGCCAAACTACTAACTATAGGAGCGAAGTCAAAGCGCTTCCCCCTTGGATGCGCGATCTGCTGGCGTCCCCACCCACGGCCGGCACCGGCTTTCACGGCTGGCTGTTTCGTGTGGCGCGCGGACTGTTAACCTGCGGGCGCAATGAAGCCGATGTGCGCGCCATACTTGAAAACGCGGCTGATGCTTGCGGGCGCAACGTGCCCGCCCGGGAGATTGATGACGCGATAAAGAACGCGGCACGCACAGCGCACGCGCGGCAGCCCTACAGCGCACAGCAAAAGAAAGCCTGGCCCCCGGTAGATGAAGTAGCACGGAAGGCAATCACGGCCGGCGGCGGCGGGCTGGTGGACTTGTGGGAAGAAAGCCCCGTGCGCCCGGATGAAAGCATGAACGCGGAATTTTACGCGGACGCGCTTTTCCCTGCTGGTGCCCTGCTGTGCGTGGCAAAGGCCCAGAACTTTGCGGCTACGCTGCCCCGCGATGAGTGGCGCTCCCGGCTGGCCGGCTGGCAATTCATTGTGCCCAGCCCGATGACGGCGCGCACCGGGCTTAATCAAGACGGGGACGATACCCCGCGCTGCCTGCAGAACACCGGGGCACGGCGCTATCTGGTGATTGAAGCCGATACGGGCACAGCGGACGAACAGGCAGCAATCCTTTTGCACCTAGCCAAGGAAGCCCCGCTGGCGCTGGCGCTGCACAGCGGCGGCCGGAGTGTGCACGGCTGGTTCTATTGCGCCGGCCAGCCCGAAGAAGCTCTACGGCTATTCATGCGCCGCGCCTGCCGGCTGGGCGCCGATTACCACACCTTCACCCGGTGCCAGCTGGTGCGCCTGCCCGAAGGTTGGAACGCGAAACACGGCAAGCGCCAGCGCGTGCACTACTTCAACCCCAGCGTGATTTTATGACTGAACAGAAAGCAAGAACATGGCGGCAATCCGAACCCGGCGAACAGCAAAGCGCCGAAACCCTATGGATTGAGAACTACGGCAGAACCTTCCCGATTGATGCGCTGCCGGCGGCCGCGCGCGATGCAGCGGCGACTGTAGCGGACGTTCACAGCGTGCCCGTGCAGATGCCGGCCATGTGCGCGCTTGCCACCCTATCCGGGGCAATGGGGCGCACGTGGGCATTTACCGGGGCGGCCCGTGACGGGCAGGAAACCCACGGCAATCTTTACGTGGGTGTGGCGGCGCCAATCGGCACCGGGAAGGCCACAGCGGCGATTCTGGCGCGGCCGCTGGTGGAATTCAGCGCACACCGGGCGAAGCTATTTCGGGAATTCACCCAGCCTTTGTTGCTGGCGGAAATCGGCCGGCTGGAAGCCCAGCTGAAAGGCATACGGGCGCGCTTCCAAAATCCCAAGGCGCGCGAAAGGAGCGGCCGCTCAGCGGCAGAGGATGAAAACGAACAGGTGGAACTTGAAAAGAACCTAGCCCGGGCAAAGCGCGAACTGCCGGCACCGCGTATGCTGGTGGAAGATTTCACCAGCCAGAAGCTAATCGAAATCTGCGGGCGCAACCCGGACGGCGCGGCCTTTGTCTATTCCACCGAAGGCGCCGAGGTGTTCCGAATCCTAGGCGGCCGCTACCGGGGAGACGGCAAGGGCGATTGCGAAATATGGCTGAAGGGCTTCAGCTGTGAACCCATACAGCAGGACAGGATGGGGCGAAGCGTGGACGCGCACCCATGCCTTGTAGCCCTGCTGCTGGTGCAGCCTTCCGTAATGCGGGAAGTGTATGGCAACCGGGAATTCCTTGAACGCGGATTCTGTGCGCGCCTGCTGCCGGTTATCTGTGATATAGAACCCCAGCTGGACGAAGGCGACGAAGGTCAGCTGGACAAGGGCGCCTTGGAAAGGTGGGGCAGGCTGATAAACGAAGTGTGTGAACGCCGGCCGGCGAACCCGGGGGCTGGGCCCGTGGCAATGCACTTTGATTCGCGGGCGCGTGATACCTTCCGGGACTTCCACAACGAAACCGTGGAACTGCGGCGGCAGGTGCCAGACATACAGGAACAGCTGGGACGGGCGCGGGAACTGGCTATACGCCTAGGCGCAGTGCTGGCCGTGGCAGATGATCCGGATATGCCACTGGGCATTATCGGCGCCGATGTGGCCGAACGGGCAATACAGATTGCGCGCTGGTGCGTGGCACAACAGCTAGCGATCCTGCACAGTGGGCGCGCGGACCGGCAGCTGGAAAGGCTGGAACGGCTGTGCCGGCTGATTGATAAAGCCGGCGGCGCTATCACCCTTCGGGACGCGGCGAAATCCCACAGCTACCCCGAAGGCGAAATACGGACGCTATGCGCGGCCTTCCCTGCTGTGCTCGCCACCGAACAGCGGCAGCACCCCCACGGCGGCCGGCCTTCCGAAGTAGTAATGAAAGCACCGTAACGGCTGTTTCCCGTGTTTCCCGATTAGATGCACAGGAAACGCCCCCTTGGATGGGGCATGGCGCCTAATCTCCGGGCGCCGGCCTTGCCCCGGTAGCCTTCCTGCCGGGGGTATTGGGGGTTCTGGGGGTTTTGGGTATGCGGTGATCGCTGTCGCGTTGTCACGACTTTGATGGGGCTTGGGTTGTGGCATCAGCCTGACCGGCAGGGACAAGCGTTAGATATCGCGAATCGCTGATTGTTTTATGGTTGCCGAGGGCGTGTAGATGACTCAATGCTCGCGCATGAGTCGTTTGTTTTCCTCTATTGTCGCGGTGTTCTTTGCTGCGATTACCTTCAGCATTCAAGCCTCCGTTCAAGCCGACACGTTCGGTACGAGCGGCAACGAGTTTACCATCGACTTTGTCGACATAGGCAATGCGGGCAATGCAGCTGATACCACTACCTATGGGGCGGTGCATTATGAATACCGGATTGGCAAATACGAGATATCGCAGGATGCCATCACCAGAGCGACGGCCAGTGGGCTTTTCAACGTAACGTGGGACTCGTCCGGCAACGCGACCACTGGCGGCGGCTTGGATTGGACCGACCGCTCCGCCGGCGCGGATGTGGAAGATTGGCATGACAAGCCAGCGGTAAATATCTCGTGGTATGAGGCGGCGGCCTTTGTCAATTTCCTTAACACCAGCTCGGGAAAGACGGCGGCTTACGATTTATCATGGAGTGGTGCCGCTTGGAGCATGGCGCTTTGGAGCAGCGACCAGGCGTGGACAGCGGGAGGAACCAATCTCTACCGGAACAAGGACGCCTTTTATTTTCTGCCCAGCGAGAACGAGTGGTATAAAGCGGCGTATCACAACGCGCCCGGATCAAGCTACTTTCTCTATCCAACGGCGAGCGACACTCCGCCAATTGCCGTGGCCGGAGGGGCAGATGCCAGCACAGCAGTCTACAACAAAGTGAATGATCTCCCCGCTAGCGTGACTGCTGCCGGCGGCTTGAGCCCGTATAACACGATGGGACAGGGTGGCAATGTGTGGGAGATCACAGAACCAGGTGTACATCGGGGCGGCAACTTTTGGGACGAACAAGAGTTCTTGGTTTCCTCTGGTCGAGAACCTTTTGCTGGCCAGAGTGACTTTGCTGCGCATTATCTCGGTTTTCGTGTCGCGAGTGTCCCCGAACCCTCAACTTACGCATTGCTCCTCATGACCGGCGCTGGCGCCCTGTGGTTTGCGAAGAGACGGCGGTAGGGTTGGCGCAAAGAGTATCATAGCTTTTGTTTTCCAACGGCTGACCCCGGATCGCTGGCGGGGTATTGCGAATTCTCAGCTTTGCTGATTCCCCCCGCCGGTCTACCTCGTCCACACAAAGAAAAAGACCGGACGCGCTAAAGAACCTTAGTCTCTCTGCTGGCAGCGATAACTGAGAAGGGCTTTGTTTACTTTGGCCAATCGCAATAAATTCGCGCGCAAAGCGTGGAAGTCACAAGCTCCCCCCGCTCGCGGACGCCAGAAGGTTCCCTTACGCCCGGGGTAGACAGCTTTCGCGGGCGATGGCGCCGCAAGTAGCCGCAACGTGGCGCGTTTTGAGAGAGAGCCATAAGCGCCAAACTATGGTTGTAGGTTATAGCTGCGGACATTTTTCGGCGCTCCGCTTATAAAGAAGGTGCAGGTGACGCTTAAACCCTGCCGGCGCCTTCACAGCGGGGGGGCTTACGGGACACTTCTCCTGTTGCTGGACACACGCGATACCAGCGACCCACCTGCGGGCACTTGGGTAACACGGCCGGCGGCAGCCTTTATACTAGGGGCTAGGCAATTCCACACACGGGCAAACACGCTTGAACGCCTAGAGCACGGGCGCGAGGTGTTATGCTTTTCCTATGCTTTTGGCCCTTTTACTGCCCCTACTTTTGCGTAAAGCGTTGGTAATAAGAGGGGAGAGCGGGTGACGAGACTCGAACTCGCGACATCTTCCTTGGCAAGGAAGTGCTCTACCAACTGAGCTACACCCGCGGCGCGTCAACCGACGGAAGGAGGCTGCAGGACAGTTCCCAGATTCCGGCCGAATGATCGATGAAAGATAAAGGTCCCACCACGTGTTGACAAGTGTTTTCCCCCAAGGCAGCTGCGTCACCCGCCAGAGGGAACAGACTCCCGATGGGAGAAGGCAAAGCTCCCCCCGGACATCCTCCGATGGCTACAACCGAACCGCAGGCCCGCGCTGGCGTTGACCTGCCGTCGAAGGCAGCACCGTTCCCGGCAAACCTGCTTGGTCAATGATGATGGGATTAGTCGTCGGTACGGACACCATCGGCCGGGGAAGGAGACGGAGAAGCGGCCGGGGTGCCTGCGGGTGCGAGTTGGAGATAGGACGCGAAGAAAACGTCCTCCAGCATGGTCCGCATGTCCTGCGTGGAGGCGCGCCGGGAGGCCTCCCCGAGCTTGGCCCGGGCTGCAGCGGGGTTGTCGTCGCGGAAGTCAATGGCTGCACCGACCACATAAATACCGGCGGTGGCATCGCCGCTCTTGATGGCCTTGGTGATCTCCTTTCGACGATCATCGCCCAAGTTGCCGGCCACGTCGGCCATGGCACGCTTGTATTGGAAAAATCCATCAGTGGGATTCGCCGCGAGATATTGATCGATAATCATGGCGGCCTCGGACGGACGACCTTGCAGGCGGCGCAGCTCGGAGAGGTTTTGCATGAGGTCACGCTGTAGCGGGTTGAGTTGGAGTGCGGAGGTGAGCGTCTGCTCGGCATCGTCGAATTCGCTGGCCCGGATTTGCGCCGCACTGAGCAAGGCGGACATGCTGGGGTCACCGGGGTTCAATTGGAGGAATTGGCGGGCAGCCTCGGCAGCCTCGGACGGCTGGCCGGCCACCATGCGGGCGAGCGCGCGGCGGTTCCATAGCGCCGGCGTATTGGGGGCCAGGGCTGCCACTTCAGCGAGCATGGCTTCAGCCTCGGCACCAGCGCCCGTATTCAAGGCTAGATTGGCGCGGTCGTTGAGCACCATAGCGCGCAGATCGCGCACTTGGCTGTTCAGCCCGATGACCAGGAACAACAGAACAATGGAAACCGCAGCGGCAGCAATCGCCAGGCCAAGGGACAGGCGGGAAGGAGGTGTTGCTTTTTCGTTCATGGATGTCTGAAAGGAATTCTTTAGCAATGTCGGGCCAGAGCAGGACGATCAACAAGGAATTTGTCGGCCGGTTCGCACGGACCCGCCGAGACTCTCGAGACCGCGACCAGCTCCCTCCCGCCGGGACATCGCCGATGCGAGCGTCACTGCAAAACAAGACAACCCGCGCGGGTGCGGGCAGAACGCTAAGAAAACTGGGCCGCAGCGCACTGCTGCCGCCTTTGCGTATGGCATCGTTGCGCCCAAGGTTGTACCACGTTTCGCCTCAGTGCCGTCGCCATTTATCCGGTGCAGCATGGCCGGCCGGGCGACCGCCCTAGGAATCATCCGCCGGAGAGATCGCGACAACCAAGGTACAACCGGCCGGGGCTGCCAACACATTGACCGCAAAAATCCTCTCCCCCACCCTTGCTATGGCTGCGCCGGTCTCGACAAAACCCGGGGCGATCCGGGTTACCCCGATTCCCCGGGCCAGCCCTAAGCCGGCACACTTCATCGCAGCCTCGCGCGCCGACCACAGCCGAAAAAAGGCGCCGGCCTGAAGTTCTGCCGGCAGACGTTGCCAAGCCTGCGCCTCGTCGGGGTGGAAGTAGCGGGACACGATCCCTTGTTGGTCACGCACCTCGCGATGATGTTCGAGATCGATCCCGACCGCGCCGCGTCGGACCACGACAGCCACATGCTCGCCGGCGTGGGAGAGGTTGAAGTCCCAACCCTCGCCATCGACCAAGCGCGGCTTGGCCGTGCCATCCTCCTCGAATTCGAGGGTTCGGGCCGGACGACCGGTGCAGGCGGACAACATCTGCCGCCGCAGACCGCGCGAGACAACAAAGCGCGTGCGCGATGGACCGTCGGGCAGGCACGCCGCCCGGTCCCTTTCCCCCGATGTCAGCCAGACGGAAAATTCTTCCGCCTGATGGAGCACAGCCAACTGCAGCAAATAGTCAGCCGCCATGGTCAACCCCGAGAAACTTCCAACCACTCCGGATGCTCGCGCGCATGCCCGGCAATCTCCCGACAAATCTCGTCCACCGTCTTCTCAGGTCGCCAGTCCCATTCCTGACCCGCGCAGGCTGCATCAAGCACCACCCAGGGCAGATCAAAGGGCCGGGGCGACAAGTCGACCGCCACCTCGTGCGGCCCGAACTCCCGCCCGCACCAGTCTGACAACTGCCGCAACGACCGGGCCGAAGCCGCACCGCCGCTCACGTTGAAAATTCGGCGTCCTGCGCGCGCACCCGCATCCATTTGCTTGACCAAAAGGGCAAGCAGGTCATCCGGGTGCAGACAGTCGCGCACTTGGTGGCCGGTGCCGCCGAAGCCGATGTATTTGAGTGGCGCACGCTGCGCCCAACTGTGAATCCAATAGCTGAAAATCCCCTGGTCGGGCTTGCCGAATTGCCCCGCGCCGGCCATCACCCCGCAGCGGTTGACCCACACGGGAAAACCGAACGCCGAGCCGTATTCCAAGGCGATTTGCTCGCTGGCCAGCTTGCTCGCGCCATAGAGCGAAACCGGCGCGGCGGTGGAAAAACCCTCGGCGACACCACGCGGTCCGACCGCAGCCAGCGATTCGGGCAGGACGAAGGCGCCGTCCTTGGAGACAACCGGCAAGGCGCACAAAGCATCGATCGAATAAACACGACTTGTGCTGAGGAGGATCATGCCGGCCTGCTCGCGCTTGCAGACTTCGAGCAGGTTGACCGTGCCCCAAAGATTATGCTCGAGCAGTTCTTTGCTCCCGGTCTTGCCGTCGACTCCGGCCAGCACGCTCGGGTTGGCCGCCGCATCGATCACCCAATCGATACCTTTGACCCGGGCCAGATCTTCCTCCTGACGCACGTCGCCACGCCAAAACTCGATGCCCGCCGCCTCGATACGCGGACGGTTCCGCTCACTGCCCGGACGGCTAAAATTATCGAACCCGCAGACCTCATAGCCGGCCGAACGGAGTCCGAGGGCCAATTCGGACCCCACAAATCCACAGACGCCGCTGATCAGAACGCGCATAAACGGAGACCCTAACCACCGACCCCCCACTCCACAAGTTAGGGTGCGGCGGCCCCAACGCGCAGTAAAGATGGCGGCAGGACAAAAACCCCGCCCCGCCGGCCCGGCAAAGCCAGCCGCGGCTAAATGGAGGCCGCCCTCGTGCGGCGGATCCGCACCGAAACACTTTCCGTGTTGGGCAGGACGAACTTGCGGATCTCGAGCCAAACAGCGGAGACCCGCGGGGAGACCGCAAGTAGTCCCTCGGCCAGATCCTCGATCAAAGTCTCGAGCAGCCGCACCTCGCGGCGCGTGCATTCCGCAGTCAACCATTCCGCAACCACCGCATAATCGGTGGCGCGGCCGATATCATCGGCGGTCCCGCCAAAATCGGTTTCGAGCTGCACGTCCAGCACGAGTTTCTGCGGTTGCGACCTTTCCTCCTCGCCCACGCCGATACGGGTTGGCACCTCGAGCCCGTGGATACGGATGCAATCGGGGCCGCCGCGGAGCAAATCCCGCGGATCCTGCAACAACCGGCGCAAGGCATCGAGCGACGAGACGACCACATCGGGTTTGGACGGCGTGAGCTTTTCCATCGAGTCGTAACCAGTGAGAACGGCGATGCTCATCACGCCGCCGTGGCGCGCCGTTTCGACATCGTGGATCATGTCGCCGACAAAGGCGGTTTCGCTGCGCGCGAGCCCGTGCCTATCGAGGATTTCTCCGATCTTGGCTCGCTTGTCCATCACACCGGCATAGGGATGCTCGAAATAATGACGCAGACCGAGCTTGGCGGACTGCACGTCGAAATGCTCCGGCTTCATCGAACTGAGGAGGAAAAGACGGCGCCCGCTCGCGCGGCAGAAGTCGAGGAATTCGTAGAGCCCCGGCAAGGGAGACACTTCGTCCTGAATTTCGACAAAACGCCGGTGGAACAACGCATCGAGCTCGGGCAGCGGAACCTCGGGGAGGAACTCCTCGTAGAAATCGGTGAAGGGCAACCGGAAATGCTTCCTGAACTCGTCGCGGGTCAGGGCCGGCTTACCGAATTGCCCGAGCACGTAATTCGTCGCGCCGATGACCGGCGGCAGATCATCGACCAGCGTGCCGGACCAATCGAGGAGGAGATTGCGCAGCATGATCAGCCGAAAAATTTGACCGAACGGATGGTTTCCGGGCCGAATTCGGCGGCCAGTTTGGATTCGATGTCGGCTTTCCAGACGCGTTCGAGTTCAAAGCGCACGCTCGATTGGTGCACCCGCACATAAAGGATGCCGCCGCGGATACGGTCGGGTTCGGATTGACCCGCAATGAAAGGCCCGACCAGTCCGGCCCACGCGCGCCGGACGGCGTGCTCGTCGAGCGACTGCCCCAAGCCGAGCTTGGGGAGGAGTCCGCGCAGAGCGTCGGCAAAGATGGAAGTGCGCTGATCCGGATCGCGCGGCTCACGGTAACGCCGCCACTCGGCCATTACGGTGTCGGCCCAGCGGCTCATGTCAGTTGAGGATCAGAAGCGGAGAAAAAGCATTCCGCCCGGCCGCGGCACTAGGAGCCGTTGTCCCCGATCGCTTCGACCGGGCAGCCTTCCATCGCCTCTTTGCACTGCGCCTCCTCTTCCGGCGTGCCAGGCTGCTTGTAAACGTAGGAATATCCGCCGTCATCGCTGCGGGTGAAATTGGCCGGGGCCGTCTCGCGGCACAGATCGCAATCGATGCACTGGTCATCGACGTAAAACTTACCGGGGACGTTTTCAGAGTATTTGTTTTCGAGTTCAGCCATGGCGTAATGTGATTCGAGAGGGAACGATAAAAAGATGCGTCAACCTTGCCAAGACAAAGCGGTTCCCGATTGGAAAGAAGCACGGCGCTTCTTCGCCCGATTGGGCTGGGTCAGCTTCGGTGGCCCGGCCGGACAGATTGCCATCCTGCGCGAAGAGTTGGTCGAGCGCCGGCGCTGGCTGACCCCGCACGAATTTTCCGCCGGTTTGAATTTCAGCATGCTCCTGCCCGGACCCGAGGCCCATCAACTGGTCATTTATTCGGGTTGGAAACTGCACGGGCTGCGCGGGGCGATCGCGGCCGGCGCGCTCTTCGTGCTTCCGGCCATGCTGCTGCTCTGGGCCGCGGCGGGGCTGTACACGATGTTCGGGCAACTCGACGGGGTGCAGACCCTTTTTGCCACCGTGCGACCGGCCGTGCTGGCCATCATCCTCGCAGCCTTGGTCCGAATGGCGCGGCATCATCTCGCCGGCCCCCGCGCTTGGTTACTCGCCGCGGCGGCCTTTGCCGCGATTTATTTTTTCCAAGTCCCCTTCCCTTGGATCGTCCTCGCGGCCGTCGGGCTCGGGGCGGCGAAACACCTCACCGCACCACCCGCACCGGCCGCGACCCCGGCGACCCCGCGTCCGTCCATCCCGTGGCGTACACTCGGCCTCGGACTCCTCGCCTGGTTCGCGCCGGTTCTGCTGGCCGGCTTGGTTTTCGGATGGGACAGTCTCCTTGCTTCGCTCGGATTTTTCTTCAGCAAGGTTGCGGTGGTCACCTTCGGAGGCGCCTATGCCGTATTGCCGTATGTGGCCGACCACGCGGTCAACCACGCCGGATGGCTTTCGTCGGAGGCGATGAAGGATGGCCTCGCCTTAGCCGAGTGCCTGCCCGGGCCGTTGGTCAAAGTGCTGCAATTCGCCGGCTTCTTCGCCGGATGGAATAACCCGGCGCCGCTAGGACCTTGGGCCATGGCCACGCTCGGTGCCTTCCTCACCTCATGGGTCACTTTTGTGCCCAGCTTTCTCTTCATCCTCGCCGGCGCGCCCTTTGTCGAGCTACTGGCGGAGAACCCGCGAGCGCGGATGGTCCTCGATACGGTCACAGCCGCGGTGATCGGGGTAATCGCCAGTCTGGCTGTATGGTTTGCCGCCGGCGTTTTCGGCCCGGATCAACCGTCCGTACTTCACGCTGTCATCGCGGGCGTCAGCCTCTGGCTACTGGTCGGCCGGCAATGGTCCATCCCCGCGGTCGTGGGCCTCGCCGGGGCGGCCGGGCTGCTGCGCGCCATTTGGTAGCCGCTACGACAGCTTCACTCCAACTTCCGGCTCGAGTTTCAGCCCTCTTTTTCCACTCCGTCGAGCTCCGCAATCTTCTCGTTGCTCTCCTCAACCCGTCCCCCGAGGTGTTTGGCGAGGAATCGTTCGACCGCCCGGTAGAAATAGAGGCGGTTTTCCTCGTTGGCAAAACCGTGGCCTTCGTTGTCCTTCACGATGTAGGGGACATCAATGCCGCGGGTCTGCAGCGCTTCGACGATCTGGTCGCTCTCGGCTTTCTTCACCCGCGGATCGTTCGCCCCTTGGGCAATGAGCAAGGGGGAAGAAATTTTGTCCGCCGAAAAAAGCGGTGATGCCGCGGTGAGTAGATCTTTCTCGGTCTCGGGGTTGCCGATCATTTCATACTGCATCTGACGGTAAGGCTCCCAATACGGAGGGACGCTGGCCAGCAAGGTGAAAATGTTCGACGGGCCGACAAAGCTGATCCCCGCCGCATAGACCTCCGGGGTGAAGGCCATGCCGGCCAGCGCGGCATAACCGCCATAACTGCCGCCGTAGATGGCGATCCGCTGAGGATCGGCAATGCCGCGGTCGACCAGCCACTTGACCGAGTCGGTCAGGTCGTCCTGCATCGCCTTGCCCCATTGCTTGAAACTTTTCTCCCAGAACTCGCGTCCGTAGCCGGTCGAGCCGCGGAAGTTGACCTGCAGCACGGCATAGCCGCGGTTGGCTAGGAATTGCGCCTCCCCGTCGAATCCCCACGCGTCACGCGCCCACGGCCCACCATGCACAAGCAACACAGCCGGCAAATTCTTCGCTTCGACTCCGGGAGGCAGGGTGAGATACGCGGGCAACTCGAGACCGTCGCGTGCCGGAATGCGCACCGGCTCCATCGGGGCGAGCTTCTCCTCGTCGAGCCAAGGCGACACCTCGGCCAGCTTGCGGAGCTCCTCCGTAGTGCTGTCATAATAGTAAAACGCTCCGCGCGAACGGTCGCTGTGGGTTCGGACGATGAATTTGTCCTCCTCACGATTGGCCGAGCTGAGCACGACCTCCTCACCGGGGAGCTTTTCCTCCAGCTTGGCCTGGAGGTCGCGGCGCCGATCGTCGAAGAAATGGTATTCCTGCTTGTCGCGGGTGAATGCGGCGGCGGTGAGCACCTTGCGCTTGTCCGAACCGACCAAACTGCCGACATCGACCTCGGGATGTTCGAAGATGACCTCCTGTTCCTTCCCTGTGGAGGGATCGAGGCGCACGATGGCTGCCTTGTCGCGGCCGATATTGGACGACGCATAAAGATCCTTGTTGTCATAGGTGAAGAAGAGCGGATCGGCGCTTTCGCGGAAATTGGTGCTGATCACCTTCTTGAATGGCTCGTCCGGCGTGGCGCGGGTGAGCAACTCGGTATTGACGCCGTCCGTCTGCACCGCGGCCCGCACTTGACCGTTGTGGTCCGTGATCCAGGAGGAGACACTGCCGGGGTTTTCCGCGACCAATTCCATCTCCCCGTCGCGGGTGTTGAGACGGAAAACATCGAAGACACGCGCATCGCGTTTGTTCATACTGATCAGGAGATGGTCCTCATCATCACGCAAGTCGTCGACCACGCCGACCCGCACCCCAGGAAAGGGCGTGAGGTCACGGCGGTTGCCGCCGTCAGCGTTGACCGCGTAGAGGTGGAAATTCTCATCCCCGCCGTCGTCCTGCAGGTAAACGATCTGGTCCTTCGCGGCCCAAAAGTAGCCGGCGATGTCGCGCTTGGTCGCACCGGTCAGACGCTGCGGGTCGCCGCCACCCACCGCTTGGACGAAAACATTGAGGCGGCTTTCCCACGGCGCCATCCACGAAATGTAGTCGCCGCCGGGACTGACCTGATAGGATACACCCTCCGGGTTGCGGAAAAAATCGCGAAGGGGGATGATGGACGGCGGTTCCACGGTTTTGGGCGGACTGATTTCCATGGCGGAAGCAAAGGCGGGTAGAACGAACAGAAGGGAGAAGAGTGGACGAAACATTGTGATGATGGGACCGCTTCATGCAGGCGGACGTTCAAGAAAAGTGGAGCGGGTGAAGGGAATCGAACCCTCGTATGCAGCTTGGGAAGCTGCCGTTCTACCATTGAACTACACCCGCGGAGGAGAGTCTCATAATCTCTTGATGCGCGGCGGCGGCAAGGGGAAAAGTTCAGGGCTCGCCGTCCCAACCCAGGGGTTCCTCAGGCAGGTTGCGTAAGAATGTTGAGTCGCGCAGAACGACCCAATGGCGGTCGGTCTCACCGTTGATGCGGCGGATTTCATCGGTGTCGAAAATGCGTTTGCTTTCGCGCCACTCGGCCAGAGTCCAAGCACTGACCGGACCGAACGCGGTGCCGTCGGGTCGTCGCACCTCGTAGCGGGCCTGGAGGAAATCGGACATTGCATCCATCCCTACCGGAATGCTCTCGGGCGCGGATTTTGTAAAGCCCGGATGGTGCTACCAGACGAGATCAATCGGCGGCACGACAATCGAGGCGTTGGCACCGGTCAATGTTCCCTCGGACTCTTCCACCGTTTCGACCAAGCCGTTGACGAAGCCGACGGTGGTCGTGCCGACCGGCACCTTCAAGTAGACGGTCGAGGCGTCGTAGCCGTAGCCGCTGCGCACCACCACCCTCTCGAGTTTCGCGCGCGGATCGGGCCGGGAGCCGGTGAGAGACTGCGCGTAGGACGGCGTGTAAACCGTCTGCGGGATCAGTTTGTATTTCACGTATTCGTAGGTTTGCGTGGACCCCTCGCGACCGGTCTTGCTCGAACGCTTCTGCGGCTTGCCCAGACTGCGCGTTACCTCCTCGAGCGTCATGCCCACCGCCACTTCCTTGCGGGCAATGAGGTCTTCCACTTCCCGCCGCCGTTGCTCGGCGCGGACCGCAATTTCCAGATAGTTCTCGGGCAAACCCGCCACGTAGAGCGGCTCGATCCAGGCCACCACGCCGCCTTGCTGGGCATTGCCACGCACACGCAACAGACCATCCGAGGAAATGGCGTCGAGTTGCACAGCCTGCGGAAAACGCAGGGTGCCGGCAAAGCGCTTCATCGTGGCCTCGAAGAAACAAGGGGCCGGGCCGGTCAGCTGGTAGCGTGGCAGGCGCTCGTGGAAGTCGGATAGGTAAATGACCCCGGGCTCGCGGACAATCGGCCCGGCCGTGGCCACCGCTATTCCGGCGAGAAAGAAGGCCATAACTGTCCTCATGGCCGCACTATCGTCGCACTAAAGGAAAAAACAACGGCCAAGGCGCCATCGCGGCCACGATGGAGTTGCCAAAGTCGCGGCGCGGGTCCATTTTCCGGAGAAATGAAGACCCGTCTCCTTTTCCTCCTTGTGGCCGCCCTGGCCGTCACCACCACCGCCCGCGCCGGATTTTTCGACGACATCAAGGGCGACCTGACCGGACCCGCCGTGGAAGGCTCGCCGAAATACACCGCGCTTTATTTCTCGGCCCATTGGTGCCCGCCCTGCCGCATGTTCACGCCAAAGCTCGTCGAGTGGTACAACAACTTCAAACCCAAGCACCCGGACTTCGAGTTGGTTTTTGTCAGCTCGGACCGCGACCAAGCGGCCATGGAGGAATACATCAAGGGTGATAACATGCCTTGGCCCGCGGTGAAGTTCGACCAGGCGCAGAACGAGACATTCCGGAAATTCGGTTCCAGCGGCATCCCCTACCTCGTGCTCATCGACAACGAGGGCAACGCCGTGACGGCCCAACCGGACAACGAGTGGCAATCGCCGCAGGAAGTCCTCTCCAAGATCGAAGAGATCGTCGGCGGAAACTGATCAGGCCGAGCAGGCTGTCTCGTAAGCACGGGCAATGCGCAGCAGGCGGGCTTCTTCAAAGGCCGGAGCCATGATTTGCAGGCCGACCGGCAACTTCTTGCCGTCCACCTCGACGTCACCGCAGGGAATGCTTATCCCGCAAATGCCGGCCAGATTCGCCGCGATGGTGAAGATGTCGGCGAGATACATCTGGAGCGGGTCGGCCATGCGCTCGCCGATTTTGAAGGCAGGCACCGGCGAGGTCGGAGAGAGGAGGCCGTCGACTTTTCGGAAGGCTTCTTCGAAGTCGCGGCGGATCAGGGTGCGGACTTTCTGCGCGCGGAGGTAAAAGGCGTCGTAGTAGCCGCTGCTCAGCACATAGGTGCCGAGGATGATCCGGCGTTTCACTTCCTTGCCGAAGCCCTCGCCGCGGGTGCGTCCGTAATGGTCGGCCAGGTCGCGCGGCGCGGAGGCGCGTTGGCCGTAACGCACGCCGTCGAAACGGGCCAGATTGGCCGAAGCTTCCGCCGTAGCAATGATGTAGTAGTCGGCCACCGCGTATTTGGTATGCGGCAGCGAGACCTCGACAATTTCCGCGCCCAGGCCGCGGTAGACCTCGATAGCCGCCCGCACGCGTGCCTCAACTTGGGGGTCCATCCCCTCGACGAAGTATTCCTTGGGCACGCCGAGCTTCAGGCCCTTGACTCCGTCGTTCAGCGGGGCCGAGTAATCCGGCACTGGCAGGTCGAGCGAGGTGGAATCCAGCGGATCGTGGCCGGCAATGGCCTGCAGCACGAGGGCCGCATCCTCCACCGTGTGGGTGAAAGGTCCGATCTGGTCAAGCGAGGAGGCAAAAGCAACCAGACCGTAGCGTGAGACGCGTCCGTAGCTCGGCTTCAAACCGACACAACCGCAAAGAGCCGCGGGTTGGCGGATCGAACCGCCGGTATCCGAGCCGAGCGAGGCCAGTGCTTCATCCGCGGCAACGACTGCGGCGGAACCTCCGCTCGAGCCGCCCGGGATACGCTCCGGATCGCGCGGATTGCGCGTGATGCGGAGCGAGGAATTCTCGGTGGATGATCCCATGGCGAATTCGTCCATGTTGGTGCGGCCGAAAGGAATGGCCCCCGCGGCGCGGAGCTTGGTGATGACCGTGGCATCATAGGGCGCGACATAGCCTTGGAGAATTTGCGACGCGCAAGTGCAGGATTCACCCTCGACATTGATCACATCTTTGATCGCCACCGGAATCCCGCCGAGCGGCAGAGTGACGTCGGTCTTTTCAGCCAGGGCACGGGCACGCTCGTAATCACGGGAAAGGTAACCGCCGACGGCCGGATCGGTCCGTTCGATCGCGGCCTGGACTGCGTCGACCAGTTGCACGGGGGACAATTCGCCGGCTTGGATCAAGCGGCGGGCCTTGGCGATGGTCAGTCCCTCGAGATTCATCACCCCTCCACCACCTTGGGCACGAGAAAAAGCCCGTTTCCGGAATGCGGGGCATTCGCCGTGGCCTGCTCCTGGGTGAACCCGTCGCGCGGCAGGTCGGCTCGGAAAACATTGTAGACGGCCGAGGCATGGGCCGTCGGCTCGATCCCCTCGACGTTCACCTCATCGAGTTGCTCGATGTAGGAGAGAACGTGGTCGAGTTGCGGTTGCAATTCGGTGATTTCTTCTTCGGTCAATCGCAGACGGACCAGATTGGCGATATAGCGGACGTCGAGGTGCGGAGCGCTCATGGGGCAAGCCCTTGTGGTTAGCGCGACCGCATGGCGATGTCGAAACGTTTCCGTGCGTGATGATGGGACGAGCGGGCCGCTTGTTCGTCCGCTTCGCTCCGAGGTAGGATGGCCGTCCGTTCTTTTATCCCCCGATCCGCAACAAAACCTTGCCCCCACCCTCCTCCGCACGGGCCACGGCCGCCGCAACCTCCGCAAGCGGGAATTCCGCAACGACCCGTGGCGTGAAACATCCGGAGGCCGCGAGTCGTAAAACTTGGTCGAAAAGGGAGCTGACTTGGTCCGGCGGTGCGGCACGCAGCCAGCGGGTGAGCCAAAATCCGCGGAAAATCAGATCGCGAAAAATGAGGAAGCCGTTGGGGATTTTCAGCGCCTCCTTGCTCATCGCGCCATAAGTAACCAGCGTGCCACCAGAGGTAAGCAGTCCGGCCAGCCGCGTGGCGGACACCCCGCCAATCGCATTCAAAGCGAGCCGCGGAGCGGCCCCGCCGAGCACGTCCTTCGCGGCTGCCCCCATGTCTTCGTCATCGACCACCACCGCATCGGCGCCAAGGGCCCGGAGTTCCTCGGCCGCAGCGGCCCGCCGGACCACATTGAGTGTTTTCCAACCACGTTGGTGCGCGATTTCGATCACGGCCCGTCCTACCGCCGAGGTCGCCGCATTCTGCAGCACCCAATCACCGGGTTGGAGTGCGGCAAATTGGTGCAAAAGGAGCCAAGCAGTCGGCGGGTTGACCCGCAGCACGGCAGCATGGTCCGCCGCCAGTCCATCCGGCACCGCCACCACACGGTCCAGCGGCCAGTTGCCCGACTCCCGCCAGGCTTGGCCATCAACGAGAACCTTCCGGCCGACCCATGCCCCGTCCACGCTCGCACCCACGGCTACCACCCGCCCGCAACCCTCGCTGCCCGGCACGTCGGGCAAATCCCTCGCCTCGCCATACTTGCCCTCGATCACATTGAGATCCGCCGGGTTGATCGGCGCACAGAACATGCCAACAGTGACCTCATGCTTCCGGGGCGGCGCTACGGTGACTTGATCAACCTCGAGCACTTCGCCGGGCCTTCCGCAACGATGGTAGCGAGCAGCAAGGAAGGAAGTCATGTCTTGAGCTTAACGACTGAACAGGCGGATGGAATCCCGCATCACCCCGAACCGGAGACTGGGAGATCACTCAGTGGGCCGTTTTTTGTGCTGCCACACCGCGGTGATCCGGCCAGAATACCTGCCGATGAAAGTCCAACCGCTGGATTTCGAAAAACCTATCGCCGAGCTGGAGGACCAGTTGCAAAGGCTGCGCGACAAAGCCAACGGGTCGGATCTCGTGGTCGACTCGGAGGTCGGCAAGATCGAGAAAAAGATCGGTGCACTGAAAAGGGAAATCTACGAGAACCTTACCGCCTGGCAGCGGGTGCAGATCGCCCGCCACACGGCTCGACCATTCGCCCTTGATTACCTCGGGCTGTGCTTCGAAGACTTCACGGAACTGCACGGCGACCGCCTCTTCGGCGACGATGCGTCGATGCCCTGCGGGTTGGCCAAGATCGACGGACGTCCCGTTGCGGTGGTGACGAACCAAAAGGGGCGCAACACGAAGGAGAATATTCTCCGAAATTTCGGTAGTGCCCACCCCGAGTGCTACCGCAAAGCGTTGCGCGTCATGCGGCTCGCGACCAAGTTC
>CAIZMQ010000097.1 GCA_903934135.1 uncultured Verrucomicrobiota bacterium | reverse complement strand
GTTGAAGAAATTTTTGCAGGGCCCGGTGTTCGACTATGGCGCGACGCGCGATTTGATGGGGGAGGATGGGACGTCGCGCTTGTCGCAGGATTTGCGGTATGGATTGCTCTCGATTCGCGAGGTCTACCATAAGGCCAGGGCGGAGGCGGAGGGTGCCGATGCGGACGGACGCAACAATGTGTGGAAATTCATCAGCGAGCTGATTTGGCGGGAATTTTATTTCCAGATCCTCTGGCATTATCCGGAGGTGCTGGAGCAGGAGTTCAACGCGAAGTACCGGGGGATGGAATGGGACCAGGACGAGAAGAAATACCGGGCCTGGTGCGAGGGGCAGACGGGTTTTCCGATGGTCGATGCGGCCATGCGGCAATTGAACGCCACGGGCTACATGCACAACCGCGCGCGGATGATCACGGCGATGTTTCTGACCAAGGACCTGCATTTGGATTGGCGATTGGGTGAGCGCTATTTCATGCAGACGCTGATCGATGGCGAAATCGCGAGCAACAATGGCGGTTGGCAATGGAGCGCGGGGACGGGGGCTGATGCGGCGCCTTATTTCCGCATCCAGAATCCGTGGAGCCAGACCAAACGCTTCGACCCGGAGGGACGATATATCCAGCGGTGGGTGCCGGAATTGTCAGGCGTGGCCGCGGCGAAGTTCCTCGAGGCCCCTGTGGACGGAAAACCGATTGCGGCGGGCTATCCCTTGCCGATGGTGGATCACGGCACGGAGAGGGACGAGACACTGCGGCGGTTCAAGGCGGTGGGGTAGCAGTCATGGCACGTTTTTTTCTCCCGGCTGTGGATTGGGACTCGGCGTATTTGCCCGAAGCCGAGGCGCGTCATGCTTCGCAGGTGTTGCGCATGGCGTGCGGCGATGCCGCGGTGGTTTTCGACGGCACGGGCCGCGCAGCCGGGGTGGAATTGACCGAGGTGGCCAAAAAACGGGTCGCCTTCCGCCGGCTGCGCGAATGGCGCGAGGTGCGGCCACGCCCGGAAATCCATCTGATCGTGGCCCTGATCCGAAATGAGCGGTTCGATTGGCTGGTGCAGAAAGCGACGGAATTGGGGGCGGCTTCGATTCGTCCGGTGGCGGCGGAGCGGAGTGTGGTCAAGATCGCCGGGGCCGATGGGACCAAGCGCCGGGACAAATGGCGGCAGGGCACGGTCGAGGCGGCCAAGCAGTGCGGCCACCTCGTGCTGCCGGAGATTTTGGCGGTGAGCGAGGCGGACGAGGCGTTCCGCGCGGCCCCGATGGGTCTGAAGGGAATCCCCACCGTGGGGGCCGGGGGTGTCGGCTTGGGGGATTTTTTGACGGGCGAGGCGGACGTGGTAACTTTTGCCATCGGGCCGGAGGGTGATTGGTCGGAGAGCGAAATGAAAGCGGCAGGAGCATGCGGGTTTATCCCGGTCGATCTGGGCAAGCATGTCCTGCGCAGCGAAACCGCGGCCTTGCACGTACTCAGTGCTGCGGTGCACCAACTGCATGGCGGGGCGGGAGGGAAGCGATGATGCGGCAACGAGTGCAGCACCGGAACAGGCCGGTCCGCCATGGCCGGGGAGGAGAGAGGTGAACTACTTCGTCACCGGAACGGATACGGATTGCGGGAAGACCTATGTCACGGCGTTGCTGGTGCGGGCGGCGCGCGCGGCGGGTCGTGATGCGGTGGGGGCCAAGCCGTTTTGTTGCGGCCCGCGCACGGATGTCGAAATCCTCGCGCAGGCGGCGGACCAGACGGAGACACTCGATGCGATCAATCCTTTGTGGTGGAAAACACCGGCTTCGCCTCGGGCCTGTGAAATGCTCGGCGAACCGGCTGCGGAGGTGCCCCGCGCACTGACTGCGGTGCGGGATTTGGCCGCGCGGCACGCGCAGGTCTTTTGCGAGGGGGCGGGCGGATGGCTGGTGCCCGTGGCCAAGGACTTCAAGGTGGCGGACTTCGCGGTGGATTTGGGCTGGCCGGTCATTGTGGTCGTGCGGAACAAGCTGGGCGCGCTCAACCACACCCTGCTCACCGTGGAAAGTGTCCGGCGGCGTGGTCTTCCGCTGGCCGGTATCATTTTGAATGATGTGGAGGGTCAAGCCGACGAGGCGACGCGGACCAACCGCGCGGTTTTGGAGGAGAGTTGTTCGTGTCCGATCCTGGCCGAGATCGCGCGGGGGCAGCTGGCGCTATGCGCTCCTATTGCTCTTATTTGATCACGACCTTGGTGGGCAGTGGGTGCGTGGACCAAGGGCGCGGGCACGAAGGATGCCGGAGCCGGAGCGGCCCATAGTCCGGCAGCACCCATCGGGCCAGCAGCAGGGGCTTGTGCGGGCATGACCGGCTGGCAGAGTGTCACTTATGTTCCAATGGGCGATGGGTCTCCTCCTTTTCGCAGTCTTCGCATCGGTTGGTGTCGCCGATGCGGAGCGCAAGCCCGACATAGGATTTGTTCCCACGCCGATGGCCGCGGTCGGCCGCATGATCGAGATGGCGGAGATCAAGCCGGGCGACGTGGTCTTCGATTTGGGCTGCGGCGACGGGCGGATCGTGGTGGCGGCGGCCAAGCTTCACGGAGTCAATGCAGTTGGGGTCGACATCAGCGCGGAGCGGGTGGCCGAGTCGCGGGAGCGCGTCCGTGAGGCCGGGGTGGAGGACCTGGTCGAGATCCGGCAGGCGGATATTTTCGACCTCGATTTGGACCGGGCGGATGTGGTCTTTCTTTACCTAACCCCGCGTTTGAATGAGCGCTTGATGCCGCAGTTGCGGCGGCTCAAGCCGGGAGCGCGGATCATTTCCTACGAATTCGACATGGGGGCGGCCAAGCCGGTCGAGGTGGTGCGCGAGCGATTTGAGCAGTTCGGGGAGCAGAAGATCTACAAATGGATCGTGCCGTGGGAGGAGAGTGCGGGTTCCGCTTGGGATATTTTCTCCCTGAGGCCCTGAGGGCGCGGGGAGCGGTCAGACGGGCGATGGTCCCGGCCCTGCCATGGTCGGGGATCAACGGCGGGTCTCGGTGACGACGAGACGAAACTCGTAGGGCCGTCCGGGTTCGTCGGTCACCACGAAGACGCGGTAGGCGTGCGTGCCCCATTTTCTTTTGGGGGCGTAGGTGAAAGGAATGATGCCGTTTTCGCCCGGCGCGTAGTCACGCTTCTCGGGTTTGGCTGCGATGCATCCGCAGGAGGCGGGAACGGCGCGCAGGCGGATGGGATGATCGGAGGTGTTGGTAAAGCGGAGTTCACCCGGCACCTTGCCGCCGCCTTCGAGGGATTCGACGGCGACTTCGTTTTTTTCCCAAGTGAGTCCCCCGGCGAGGGCAGCGGAGGGCAGCAGGAGGGCCAGGCAGAGGAGAAGTTTCACCGGCGTTTTCTTACACCGTCCCGCTGCGGCGGCCAAGCGGCGTCCATCTTGGGCTCGCCTTTGGCCGACGAAGAAATCTTAATGGTGGTGTGAATTACCCGGAAAAGTTACGGAAGATTATCGATCTCTTCGAGGTGCTCCCCGAAGAGGAGAAGCGCGAGACCTTGATTGCTTATGCCGATCAAGCGGCGTCGCAGGGGCCGCGGGAGGGAGAGACATTCGATCTTGAGGACGTACGCAAGGACGAGGAGTGCACCGATACGGTGGGGGTGTTTCTCGACGTGGATGCTGACCGCAAGGTGCGGTTCCGGATCACGCTGGGTCCGCAGGTGCAGACCTTGACCCGGGCCATGACGGCGATCTTGTGCAAGGGGTTCGAGGGCGCGTCAATCGAAGACGTGATGGAAATGCCGGCGGATTTTGTGCCGAGGATTGTCGGCGCGCAGTTGGTCCGGCAGCGAAGTCAGACGGTTTACTACATTCTCACTCGGATGAAGAGTGCGTGCAAAGTGTGGTTGAACCGGGAGAGGGTGAAGGCGAGGGAGGTAACCTGAGTGGGATGAGAGGGCTGAAACTTGAAACCTGAAAGCTGAGTAAGATGGGTGGAGGCGAACCGGAGTGAAATGCGAGGGCTGAAACGTGGAACGTGAAACCTGAGTAAGATAGCCGGAGACAAACCGGAGTGAGATGAGAGGGCTGAAACGTGAACCGGAACGAAGTGCAGATAGGTCGTCCCTGCGACCAAACCTGAAAGCTGAGTGGATGGTGCCTTATAGTTCGGTGGCGACGTCTTGGTAGTGGCCGGCACGGGCGGTGGCGGGGCGGGGGCTGTGGTTGGTGAATTTCACGGTGCCTTGGCAGACGACGCCGTTCTCGAAGCGCCAGGGGCCTTCGACTTTGAATTTGGTGCAATGGCGGAGGGAAGGGGCGGTGCGTTCGAAGCCGGCTTCGAGTCCGGCGAGCAGTTTGTAGTAGCGGTCATCGAGCGAAACTTCGGGCGGGAGGCCATGGCGCTCCGCGACCAACTCGAGGCGTTGGTCGGCCGTGACCGCGTAGGCGTCGGAACGCAGGGCGAGGAGGTCGCTGGTGGCTTTGACCGGTGCGAAGCGGGCGCGCGGCACCAAGATGGCTCCGGAGGCGGCGAAGCACTCGATGGCCGCACCCATGGCGCTTTCGAGTTGGAGCACGGGGGGCGAGGACGCCTTGCGCGGGTCGACGGTTTTGGTGTTTTTGATGAGGGGGAGCGGGAGCGCGCCCCCGTTTTCCGCGAGCGCGGCGAGGAGGTCGGAAACGCGCAACCAGAGGCTGTTGGTATTGAAATAGCGGTGGCGGGTGATGTCTTGAAAGGCCTCAAGGTCGTCGGCAGGGCACTGGGCAACTTCGCGAAGAACGAGGCGGCCGTCACTGCGGCGACGGGCGAGGTGTCCGCCTTTGCGATCCGAGGGCGTGCGTTCGGCGACTTCCATGAGGAAGGACAATCCGCTTGCGGCGAAGTAGCCGAGGAGCGCGGGATCGACCGTGGCGCCGAGGTTGTCGCTGTTGGAGACGAAGAGGTATTCGACGCCGGCATCGGCGAGGCGCTGCAGCCAACCGGATCCGAGCAGCGAGGGGTAAAGATCCCCATGGCCGGGGGGGCACCATTCGAGGTCGGGGTTTTCCGCCCAAGTCACGGGTTCGAGGGTGTCGGCGCGGAGCTTCGGGACTTTGTTTTGCAGGAAGTCGAGCGAACCGTCGGGCGAGAGGTCGGGGTAGCGTGCGAGGTAGCCGAGCGTGTCGGCGGACGTGCTGAAGCTATCCATGAGCAGGAAGCGCGGACCCGCCGTGCCGTGGGTGCGCCGCAACCAGAGGACCTGGCGAGCGATGAAGTCGAGAAAGGTGAGGCCGTCGTTGACCGGAATGAGGGACTTGGCGTTTTCCAAGCCCATGCCGGTGCCGAGTCCACCGTTCAACTTGATCACGCAGAGTTTGTCGAGCAGGGCGGGATCGGGCGCTGCGGCCGGGATGTCGGCCAATGCGGGAACGCCTTCGGCCGGCGCGAGGGAATTTTCGGGCATTAGTCCGGCGTCGCCCGAGGCTGCTTGGCGCCACGCGCGGGTGAAACTGGCCCGGGCGGCCGGGGACAGGCCGGCCGATTCCATTTTCTGCAGGGCCGACTCGAGTCCGGACTCGTTCATGACCGCGATCAGGCTTTTTTGGTCGAGCTGATGGACAACTCGCGGAGTTGCTTGAAGTCGACGGGCGAAGGCGAGCCGGTCATCAGTTCGATACCGCGGTTGTTTTTGGGGAAAGCAATGACGTCGCGGATGGATTCGGCGCCGGCCAGAAGCATGACAAGGCGGTCGAGGCCGAGGGCGATACCGCCGTGGGGCGGGGTGCCAAACTTGAAGGCCTTGAGGAGGTGGCCGAACATGGAGGCTTGTTGCTCGTCGTTCACGCCGAGGACGCTGAACATGATCGACTGAAGATCGGCCTCGTGGATTCGGATGCTGCCGCCGCCGATTTCCACGCCATTGAGAACGATGTCATAAGCTTCAGCTCGCACCTCGGCGTATTTTTTTTGTTCGAGGAGCGGGAGGTCGTCCGCCTTGGGGCGGGTGAAGGGATGGTGGACGGCGTTCCATTTTTGCTCCTCGTCGCTCCAAGCGAGGAGCGGGAAGTCGACGACCCAGAGGAAATCGAGGCGCTTGGGGTCGTGGGTGAGGCCGATGAGTTCGACCGCGCGGAGGCGGACGCGTCCGAGGACCTCGCAGACGATTTCCCATTTGTCCGCGCCGAAAAGGACGAGGTCGCCTTCCTCGATCTTGAGGCGTTCCTGCAGGGCGGCTTTTTCGGCGTCGGTGAAAAATTTGACGATGGGCGACTTCCATTCGCCATTTTCGCATTTGATGAAGGCAAGGCCCTTGGCGCCGAACTGTTTGGCCATGGCGGTGAGTTCCTCGATCTGACCGGTGGTGATCTTGGCGAGGCCCTTGGCATTGAGGGCGCGGACCACGCCGCCGCTGTCGAGGGCGCCGCGGAAGACTTTGAACTCCGTGCCGGCGAAGATGTTGCCGACGTCGACAATTTCCTGGGCCCATCGGGTGTCGGGCTTGTCGCTGCCGAAGCGGTCCATCGCTTCGTGGTGAGTCAGGCGCGGAAAGGGTGTGGTAATCTCGACGCCGTGGGCTGCACGGAAGACGGCGACAAACATCTTTTCGATGAGGGCGAAGAGGTCCTCCGCCGTGACGAAGCTCATTTCGATGTCGGCCTGGGTGAATTCCGGTTGGCGGTCGGCCCGAAGGTCTTCGTCGCGGAAACAGCGGGCGATCTGGAAATACTTTTCCACGCCGGCGGCCATAAGGAGCTGTTTGTATTGCTGCGGCGCCTGCGGGAGGGCGTAGAAACTTCCTGGGTTCAGCCGGCTCGGCACGAGGAAGTCGCGGGCGCCTTCCGGGGTGCTTTTGCTGAGGATGGGGGTTTCGATTTCCCAGAAACCCTCGTCGTCGAGGATGTCGCGCACGGTTTTGATCACGCGGTGGCGGAGTCGGAGGTTGGCGGCCATGCCGGGGCGGCGGAGGTCGAGGTAACGGTGGGTCAGGCGCAGGTCCTCGTTGGCGATCTGCTCATCGAGCGGGAAGGGCAGGACATCGGCCTTGTTGAGGATTTGCAAATCGTCGGCCACGATTTCGATTTCGCCGGTCGAGAGTTTGGAATTTTCCGTGCCCTCCAAGCGTTGAGCCACGGTGCCGGAGATTTGGATGACGTCCTCGTCCCGCAGTCCGTGCGCAGCTTGGGCCGTCGCGGCGTGCTCTTCGGGTCGGAAGACCACCTGGGTGATGCCCTCGCGGTCGCGCAGATCGACGAAGATGACCCCGCCGTGGTCACGGCGGGAGCCGACCCAGCCGGCGAGGGTGGCGCGCTGACCGATATCTTTGGCGCGCAGGGCGCCGCAATGAGAACTACGGAAATTCATGGCGCGGGAGTCTGAAGATTCGCCGCCCAATCGGCAAGCGCCTCGTGGGGCAGTTCGGTCTCGGTCCGCGCCTTGAGATCTTTGATTTTGAGCTTCGGCCATTCCTCACCGATCACGAGAGCCACGGCAGCCCCGGAGGCGTCGGCATCCTTGAACTGGCGGCCGACTTTGTCGGCATTGAGCGGATAGTCGACGCGGCGGCCGAGGGCGCGGAGGAGTTGCACCACTCCGAGGGCTTCCGGGCGGCGGGATTCGTCGGCCACGATGACAAAAATGTCGCTGGCTTGCTCGGCCGCCATCGCGGCCTCCATTCTGCTGCGGGTGGCGGGCAGATCGGCGAGCAAGTCGCCGAGAACGACGTCGCCGATGCCGAACCCGATGGCGGGCAAGTCGACCTTGCCGTCGCTGAGGTCGGAGAGCAGGCGATCAAAGCGACCGCCGCCGGCGATGGCGCGTCGTTCCTCGCGGCGATCGAAGACCTCGAAAACAAGCCCGGTGTAATAGGCGAGCCCGCGCACGATGCGCAGGTCGAGCTGGCAGAAGTCGTCGAGTCCGCGGGCGGCGAGATTGGATTGCAGGGCGGTGAAGAAGTTGGGGCGGGCCGAGGTGATGAAAGTTTCGACATCGGCGAGGCTGAGGCTGAAGGCGGCGAGTTTTTTCTCGAGCACGTCGCGGGGTTCGCGTTCGAGCTTGTCGATAATGGTGAGCGCTTCGCGGGCTTGGGCTTCGTCGGTGACACCCTTGGTGGCGAGGAATTCCATCCAGGCGCGGCGGTCGCTGACGCGGATGACGATGTCATCAGAGGTGAGGCCGAAGGCGCGCAGGGTTTCGATGAGGAGGGCAAGAAGCTCGGCGTCGGCGGCGGGCGAGTCGTCGCCGACAAGGTCGCAGTTGAGTTGGAGGAATTCGCGGAGGCGTCCACTTTGTTGTTTTTCGTAGCGGAAGAACGGGGCGATGCTGAACCACTTGATCGGTTTGCGGTATTCGCGCGCTTTGGCGATGAGCATGCGGGCTACGGTCGGGGTCATTTCCGGTCGCAGGGCGACTTCGCGCTCGCCTTTGTCGGTGAAGGAAAAAAGTTGCCCGAGGATTTCACCCCCGCTGTTCTTTTTGCGGTAGAGGTCGAGGGGTTCGAGGGTGGGCCCGTCGTATTCGCGGAAGCTGAAGGAGCGGGCCACGCGGCGCCAGGTGCCGGTGAGGTAGTTGCGGCGGGCGCATTCGGCCGGGAAGAAGTCGCGGAAGCCGGGCAGGGATTGCATGATGCGGGCCATTCAAGCACCAAAGCGAGGCGCGGACGAGTTTTCAGTGGTTCAGTTTTCAGTTTTCAGCGAGAAGAACCGCAGACCAAGGTGTCATTGGCCGCCAAACGGCACCGTCGGATTTTCTTTTTCCTCGGAATCACTGCACACTGAAAACCGGATCCTTACCCATGCTTGATTCGCTCGTTCTCCACGACTTTCGCTGCTTCCCGCGGGCCGAATTCCGGCCGGCGCCGGGCTTGAACCTCTTGAGTGCGCCGAATGCGAGCGGGAAGTCGTCGCTGCTGGAGGGGATTTGTGTTGCTTTGCGGTTGCAGTCGCCACGGGCGGGTGTGTTGGGCGAGGCGGTGCGGCGCGGGGCGGGGGGGGTTTCTTTGGTCGGGCGGTGCGGGGACGGGGAGTTGGCCTGCCACTATTCGGTGGAGGAGGGGCGGCAGTTGAAATTGGATGGGGTGGCGCAGCGGAAATCGGATGAATATTTGCGGGTCGGGTTGGTGGCGTTGTTTTCCAATGAGGACATCGAGTTGGTGCGCGGGTCGTCATCGAAGCGGCGGCGGTTTCTCGATTTTCTGGCCAGCCAGTGCGAGGCTGGGTATTTGAAAAAGTTGCGGGCTTACGAACGGGCGTTGCGGTCGCGGAATTTTTTGCTGAAAGAGGGCCCACATCGCGGGCGCGAACTGGCGGCCTACGACGGGCCGCTCCTCTCGGCCGGGGAATACCTCGTCGGCGTGCGGCGTGAACTCTCCGCTGAGTTGGCACCCTTGGTGGCCAAACATGTCGCGGCGATTAGTCCGCGCCGTGAGGTGTCCGGCCTGCACTATGAGTGCTCTGGCGGCGAAGACTTGGCTACGGCGCTGGCCGCCAGCGCGTCCGAAGAACGGCGATTGCGGCAAACCGTGGTCGGCCCGCACCGCGATGACGTCCGGCTCGAACTCGACGGTGCCGCGGCCGCCACTTTCGCGAGCGAAGGGCAACAGCGGACCTTGGCTCTCGCCCTACGGCTGGCCCAGGCGGAGCTCATTCGCACGCGCCGCGGTTCGCCGCCGGTTTACCTGCTCGATGACATTTTCGGCGAACTCGACACCGAGCGCCGGCGCCGGCTTTTGCATGCGCTGCCGGGCGATGCGCAGCGGATTTTGACCACGACGAACTGGCAGTGGCTGGAGGAGACGGAGGCAGCGACGGAGTGGACGATTCGGGAGGGGCGGGTGGAGAGGATTTGAGCGTGCGGCCCGCTGGGCCAGCGGGCCCTACCGGGGGGAATTACCGGTGAGGGTGACCAAGGCGCCGTAATGTTCGGGGCGGCGGTCGCGGAAGAAACCCCACTGGGCACGCTGGTTGCGGATAGCATCGAGATCGAAGGTGTGGGTGAGGACGGTTTCGCTGGTGCGGTCGGCCTCGGCGACTTTGGCCCCGGTTTCATCGGCGATGAAGGAGGAGCCGTAGAAGGTCATTTCGCTGGTTTTTCCTTTTTCCGTCCCGATGCGGTTCGAGGCAACAAGGGGGACCATGTTCGAGGCGGCGTGGCCTTGCATGGCGCGCTGCCAGTGGTCGCGCGAATCCCAGTCAGGGAATTGCGGTTCGTTGCCGATGGCGGTGGGATAGAGGAGGATTTCGGCCCCGCCGAGGACGAGGCACCGGGCAGTCTCGGGAAACCATTGATCCCAGCAGATGCCGAGGCCTACTTGGCCGAACTTGGTCTGCCAGACACGGAAGCCGGTGTCGCCGGGGTTGAAGTAATATTTTTCCTGGTAACCGACGCCGTCGGGAATGTGCGTCTTGCGGTAAACGCCGAGCTTCTCGCCGCCGGCGTCGATCATGGCGACCGAGTTGAAATAGGCCTGGTTGTCGCGCTCGAAAAAACTGAAGGGGAGGACGACACCGAGTTCGCGGGCGAGGGATTGGAATTTGGCGATGCCTTCGTTGTCATCGACCGGGCGGGCCAGTGCGAAGAAATCCGGGAACTGGTCTTGGCAGAAATAGGGCGTCTCGAAGAGTTCCTGAATGAGGATAATGTTGGCGCCTTGGGAGGCGGCTCGGCGGATGAGTTGCTCGGCGCGCTCGAGGTTTGCGGCGCGATCGGAGCCACAGGCCATTTGCGTGGCGGCGAGGGTAACGTTTCTCATAGTCGGAGGGCGTGTGGGCCCGGGGACGGATGATCTTTTAGGCGTTGCCGGGTGAGCGCAGGCGGAGGGTGATGCGCTTCATGCGTGCGTGGTCTTCGGGGCTCCAGCTTTGGATGGTCGGGTCGTCCTTGAAGGCTTGGTGGACCAGCCAGCGGTCGTAGGCGTTGAGCGGTTCGGTTTGCAGGGGCTTGCCGCGTTCTTTGACCAGATCGGCAATGGCGCGCATTTTTTCGACCATCCGGTCGTTGCGCATGGCGCGGCGGTGTTCGATGTCGACCGTGACGCGCGGGGCTTGGGGGTCGCCGGCTTGGATCAGGCGGTTGAGGAGGTATTGGATGTCCTCAAGGGTTTCGTCATTCGGGCCGGTCAGGAGATCGGCGTCGCTGGTGTAGATCTGGAGAACGAGCCCGTGTTCGTTGGGTTGCTCCTCGATTTGCACGGCAAAACCGAGGTAGCCGAGCAGGGTGTCGAGGGTTTCCTTCGGCGTCATGGCCCCGATCTTCGTTTTTTCCCTTTGCCTGCCTCAAGCGCTTTCTTTTGCCCGACGGCTTTCTTTTCGAGGACAGGCAGCGGTTTGTTGCGGGTCACGTAGAGCTGGATGATGGAAATGAGGTTCTGGGTGGTCCAATAAAGGGAGAGGGCGGAAGCGAAGTTGTAGGCGAAGAGGATGAAAATGAGCGGCATGAACATGAACATGCGCTGTTGCAAGGCATCCCCGGATTTCGGGGTGACGTGCATCTGCCAGAGCATGGTCAGGGCCATGAGGAGGGGTAGGATGTTGATCGGAAAGCCGAAGAGGTGGCCGACGGTGTCCGGTTGGGAGAGGTCGTTGACCCAGAGGAAGGAGGAATTGCGCAGTTCGATGGCGGTCCCGAGCATCGAGTAGAAGCCGAAGAAGATCGGGATCTGGATGAGCATGGGAATACAACCGCTGAACGGATTGACCCCGTAGTCCTTGTAGAGCTTCATCAGCTCCTGGTTCATTTTGGTCGGGTCGTCTTTGTATTTCTCGCGCAGCTCGGTCATCTTCGGCGAGAGCGCGGCCATCTTGCGCATCGAGTTGGTCGCTTTGTTTTGCAGCGGCCAGAGGAGGGCTTTGATGATGATGGTCAAGGCGATGATGGCAGCGGCAAAACTCCCGAGCACGCCGTAGAGGGCGTTCATCGAGTAGAGGAGAATTTCGCTGACCCACTTGAAAATACCGAAATTCATCACCTCTTGTTCGCCTTGGCCGAGCAGGGAGAGGCGGCCGAGGTCCTTCGGGCCGGTGTAAATTTGGAACGTCCAGGATTTTGTTTCTCCCGGTTCGAGGCGGAAGCCGGGCAGGCCGAGCGCACCTTCGATGCCGAAGACTTTTTTCTCCGCATTGCCGCCGTGGAAGAGGTCGAGACGGCGGGCCCATACGGCGGTGCCGGCATCGCCGGAGGTGACCGCGACGATGTTGGCGAAATACTGGTTCTTCGCTCCGGCCCAGCTGATGTTGTCCGACTTCTGCTCGTAGAGATTCTGCGCGGAGCGCAGTTCGATGCCGGTGAGAGGGATCGAGCTTTCGCTGAACCAATTAACGTCCGTGAAAGTTGTTTTTCCGTCACGATACCAGTCGAAGCCGGTATAGATGGTCATGTCGTTCGAATGCACCGGTGCCGCGCCGCCGGTGCTGAGGTAAAAATCGGCCTGCTGCAGCGCGGCGGTGCCCGCGTTGGTAAAGTCGAGGCTCAGATTGACCACGTAATTGCCCTTGCCCTGGTCGGCCTCCGACACGGTGTAGGTTTTGCGGATTTTGAGGCCATTGGGCAGCTCGCGGACAAAAACGGCTTCGTTCGCTGCTCCGCCCGGGGCGGAAGAAAAGCCACCGAGGGCGACACCGGGTTCTTCGGCCAGGGTGCCGATGGGCAGGGCTTGAGGGATGTTCAGCGCAACGTTCGAGCCATTCTCGCCGAGGTGCTCGAGCAGTTCGACCGAGACGATGCCTCCGGCGTCGCTGGCGAATTGGAAGTCGGCGAGCCCGCTGATGATCGTGCGGGTTTCGCGCGGCACGGATCCCTCCACCGGGGCGGGTGGCGTCGTGACCGGCGCAGGAGTGACGGGCGGGGTGGCCGCGGTCTCTGCTCCGGGTGCCGGGGTCGGTGCGGCGGCTGCTTGCACGGCCTCGGCCGCGCGGCGTTGTTCGGCAAGTTGCTCCGGGGTGGGAGCGTAATAGGACACGTAAGCCCACTGCCAGAGCCCGAGGGCTGCGACGCAGGCGACGACGACGATCCAGGCCTTGCGGTCCATCAGCGCAGGGCCTCCGTCAGGCTGCTTTCACCGGCCGGTGGCACGGGATCGCATCCGCAGCCGCCCCAAGGGTGGCAGCGGCAGATCCGTTTCAGCCCGAGCCATCCGCCGCGCGCCGCGCCGTGGGTATCGACGGCTTCGAGAAAATAGTGCGAGCAGGTCGGCAGGTAGCGACAACCCGAACCCGGGCCGCCCAACCAGACGAGGAAGGGCGAAATCGTCCACTGGTAAAGCCGGATGCAGCAACGGACAGCGGTTTTCATACCTTCAAATATCCGGCCCGCGAGGCGAGTGCACGCCATTCTCCGGCCAGGGCGGCAAATGTGGCGCGCACCGCGGAGCCGCGGAGAACGACGACCATCCAGATCCCGGCCGGGAGGGACGGGCGGTGCGAGCGAAAAATTTCGCGTAGGCGTCGTCGGGCGCGGTTGCGTTCGTGGGCTGGACCGGTGCGGCGTGCGGCAATCACCCCGAAGCGTGCGGCTGCGGAGGAGGAACTTTGCCAAGTGCCAAGGACCATGAGTTTACCGTGTTGCGCCGTGCCCTGCTCCCTCACCGTGGCGAATTCCTCGCGGCGGGTGAGACGTGCCGCTTTGGGCAGTTTGAGCGCAGCCATCAAGCCGCCCGGGTTGAAGCAACAACCGGTCAAGCGCCGGTATGGCGGGCGTAGTGAATCTCTGCGCCTTTGGGCAACAGACGCTTGCGTCCCCGCTGGCGACGACGGGCCAGAGTGGCGCGACCGCCTTTGGTGCTCATCCGCGCGCGGAAGCCGTGCTGGCGTTTGCGCGTGCGCTTGGAAGGTTGGTAAGTTCTTTTCATAGGACAAAAATGTACGTGCCGGAAGGGCGACCGAATTGGCAAGATGGCGGGAGAGGCGCTTGATGTCAACCAAACCCGGCGCCAAAATTCCGGTCATGGCCAAGCAATTCCTTCTGGTGGACGCCCATAACGTCATTTTTGCCCATCCGGACCTCGCCGCGCGCCACCGCGGGAGCCCCGCTGCGGCCCGGGAGGAATTGGTCCGACTGCTCGAACGGCACCAGGATGCCTCGGGGATGAGAGTGGTCGTGGTCTTCGATGGCGGTTCGGGGGCCAAAGCCTCGAGTGACTTGTCCGGAGCGGCCGGGGTGCAGGTGATTTATCCGCAGGCCGGCCAGTCGGCGGATGCAATCATCGAGCGTTTGGTCGTGAAGTATGCGGAGACGCACCGTTTGACCGTCGCGACGAATGACAATTTGATCCGCACTGCGGCAGTGGCGGCCGGGGCTTCGACCATCGGGTCGGAGACTTTGTTCGAGGAGATTGGGCGCGCGGAAAACGAAATGCGCGGGACTTTGGAGAAGTTGCGGCGGAAGCGGTGAGTGGGGGGGGCGTTGCGGTCGGCGGGCGCAAGGTCCACCGTGCCGCGGGAATGCGCTTAGCGGATGATGCCGCGCTCGCTTGATTCGATGAAGTCGCAGACTTCGGTCACTTCGCTGAGGTCGGGGAGTTCGCGGCGCATGGTTTCGACCGCTTGTTTCACATTGAGTTTACCGCGGTAGAGGATGCGGTAGGCCTCTTTGAGGGCGCGGATGGTTTCCGGCGCGAAGCCGGCGCGTTCGAGTCCTACTTGGTTGATGCCGCGTACTTCGGCGGGGTTGCCGTCGGCGATGAAGAACGGGGGGAGGTCCTGCACGAGCTTGGAGCAGCCGCCGGCGATGGCGTAGCGGCCGACGCGGCAGAATTGGTGGATGGCGGCGAGCCCGCCGAGGATGGTGTGGTCGCCGACTTTGACGTGTCCAGCCAGGGTGCCGTTGTTGGAAAAGATGACATGATCGCCGACCACGCAGTCGTGGGCGATGTGCGAGTAGGCGAGAAAGTTCCCGCCGCTGCCGACGATGGTTTTCGTGCCGGGCAAGGTGCCGCGGTTGACCGTGCTGAATTCGCGGAAGGTATTGCCGTCGCCGATTTCGAGGTAGGTCGGTTCCCCGGCGTATTTGAGGTCCTGCGTTTTTTGTCCGATGGAGGTGTAGGCGAAAAAGAAATTGCCGCGGCCGATGGTGGTCGGGCCCATCACGGTGACGTGGTGCTGGAGTTCGGTGTCTTCGCCGATGACGGCGTGGGGTCCGACGATGCAGTAGGGGCCGATGCGGGCGCCGGCATGGATTTCGGCCGACGGATCGACGATGGCAGTCGGGTGGATCATTCCGAGACGAGGCCGAAGAGGAGGATGCCTTCGCTCACGATTTCGCCGTTGACCGTGCA
The DNA here is from genome assembly GCA_903934135.1 of uncultured Verrucomicrobiota bacterium. Classification (GTDB taxonomy): domain Bacteria; phylum Verrucomicrobiota; class Verrucomicrobiia; order Chthoniobacterales; family JACTMZ01; genus JACTMZ01. Next base: position 25,585 of record CAIZMQ010000097.1, on the reverse strand, counting down.
GGAGCACGCGGCGCGGGCCATGGTCTTGCGGGAGCGGGTCAATTCGCAATGGATGAAGAGGGTGTCGCCCGGGAAAACGGGTTTGCGGAATTTCACTTCGTCCGCGCTCATGAAGTAGCCGATTTTGCCGGAGTTCTGGGTGTTGAGCATCATGAGGATGCTGGCGACTTGGGCCATGGCTTCGACTTGCAGCACGCCGGGCATGACCGGATGGTTCGGGAAGTGGCCTTGGAAGAAGGGTTCGTTGATGGTGACCGATTTGACGCCGGTGCACTTGGTGTCGCCCTCGAAGGCGACGATGCGGTCGACCATGAGGAACGGATAACGGTGCGGGAGGATCTTCATGATCTCCGTGGTGGAGAGGACGCGCTCGCCGACGGGGAGTCGGGCCGGCGGGATCATGGCCATCATTTTGGCGTGTTCCTTGGCGATGGCCACGGCGAGTTCGGTGTTGGGTCCGTGTCCGGGGCGCACGGCGACGACGTGTCCGAGCAGCGGACGTCCGACGAGGGCAAGGTCGCCAATGATATCGAGGATCTTGTGGCGGACGAATTCGTCAGGAAAACGGAGCGGCTCTTTGCTCAGCACGGAGTTGTCGCGGATGACAATGGCATTTTCGAGGCTGCCGCCGCGGATGAGGCCTTTCTCCATGAGCGGCTCGACGTCCTCGTAGTGGACGAAGGTGCGGGCGGGGGCAATTTCCTTTTCGTAAACCTCGGGGGTAATCTCGAGGCTGAGGTATTGCGTGTGGTTGCCGTTGGGGCCGGCTTGGGTGCAGGAGACGCGGAATTTGGTGTCGGGCAGGATGACCAGGATGGAGCCGTTTTTCGTCTGGATGGCGACGGGCTCGCGGATTTCGCAATAGCGGCGGGGGGCATCCTGTTCGACGATGCCGGCGTTCTTGATCAGCGCGACGTAGGGCGCGCCGCTACCGTCGCCGATAGGCGGCTCGTTGGCGTCCATCTCGATGAGCGCGTTGTCCACGCCGAGGCCAGTGAGGGCGGAGAGAATGTGTTCGACGGTGTGGACCTTGACGTTGCCTTCGACAAGGGTGGTGGCGCGCTCGACGGTGCGGACATTGGCGGCGAGGGCGTCGATGGTCGGCTGATCTTTGAGGTCGGTGCGACGGAATTTGAAGCCGTAATCGACGGGGGCCGGGTGGACGGTGAGGGTGACTTTTTCTCCGGTGTGGAGCGAAACGCCCGCGAGCGAGGCGGGGCTGGCCAGGGTGTGTTGTTTTTGCATGGGCAGGGTGGACAGTGGGCGTCAGGAGGACAACCGGCCGTCCATCATCGGGATTTGCCGCTCGGCCGCGGCGGCGGCTTCGGGGCTGTGGGTCACCATTATTAGGGTGGCGAGGCGCTGGGAGGCAATCTTTTGGAACAGTTCGAGGACGCGCGCGGCATTGGCCGAGTCGAGATTTCCCGTCGGTTCGTCGGCCAGGAGGAGGGCCGGACGATGGACCAGGGCGCGGGCCACGGCGGCGCGTTGCATTTCGCCCCCGCTCATTTGGTGGGGAAAGGCGTCAGTCCTCGGGGTCAGCCCGACCAACTTGAGCATCTCGCCGGCCCGGGTGCGGGCCTCCTTGGCCCGGTCGCCGCGCAGGAGGAGCGGAAGTTCGACATTCTCCACGGCGGTCATGGCCGGCAGGAGGTTGAAAAATTGGAAGATGATGCCCAAACGTTCGCGGCGGTAGGCGGTCAGCGCGTGTTCATCCGCGGTGTGCAAAGGGAGTCCGTCGACGGAGATCTCTCCGGAGGACGGTTGATCGAGTCCGCCCAGCAGGTTGAGCAGGGTGCTTTTGCCGCAGCCGCTTGGTCCGGTCACTGCACAGAACGAATGCGGGGCAATTTCGAGGGAGACATCCCGCAAGGCGTGCACTTCCCCGCCGGGCGAGGGATAAAGGCGGGAGACATGGCGCAGGCTGATCATGGAAAGGATGAGGTTTTCCGTTCGGCACGGATCGCGCAAGACAACTTCCACGTGGTGGCAGAGGGGAGTGACTGGATCGTCGTGGACAAGCCGGCGGGTCTGCTCACGCATCCGACGCGGCCGGATGGTGCGCCAACTTTATGGGACGGTTTGCGGCAATTGCTGGCCTATGAGTTGGCCAACCGGGGGCAGCTCTCCATCATCACGCGGCTGGATCGGGAGACGAGTGGGCTTGTTTTGCTGGCGCTGACGCCGGAGCGCGCCCGCGCCCTGGGTCTGGTCATGCAGCGCGGCCTGATCGGCAAAGAATATTTCGCCCTTGTGCGGGGCTGGCCGGAGTGGGGTGAGACAACGATCGATGCGCCGATCATCCGTCAGGGCGAGGTCCGCGAGTCACCCGTCTGGTTGAAGCGCTGCATCGATCCGCGCGGGGCGGCAGCGCGGACCGATGTGACTTTGGTGAGGCGCTTCGAGCGGGACGGGAAAAAGTTTGCCTTGGTGCGTGCCGAGCCGAAGACAGGGCGGACGCACCAGATCCGGGTGCATCTGGCCCATGCGGGATATCCGCTGGTCGGGGATAAAATTTACGGTGGCCGGGAGGGTGCGGCCTACCTTGAATTTATCGAAACCGGGTGGACGCCGCAGCTCGCAATGGAGTTGCTTCTCCCACGGCATGCCTTGCACGCCGCGGTGCTCCGTTTTCCGGTCGGTAGGGATATCGCGGAGGTGCAGTGCGGGTTGCCGTCCGACTTGCGGGCCTTTGCCGGTGAGGCGGGTGTAATTGGGGGGTGAAGATGGCGGGCGGTGTGCTATGGTCTTGTTTTCCCATGGCTGACTATCTCCGCGTGGCGGGAATCCTTTTGGAGGTCCTGCTTCTTTTTAACCTCATCATCATCGCCCACGAACTGGGCCACTTCCTGGCTGCGCGCTGGCGCGGGCTGGTGGTGGAAAAATTCGGCATCTGGTTCGGCAAGCCGATCTGGAAAAAGACGATCGGCGGCGTGGAATACAGCCTCGGGTCCATTCCGGCCGGCGGATTTGTCGCGCTACCCCAACTCGCGCCGATGGAAGCGGTGGAAGGTGGCAGCCGGCATGACCGCGCGGCTTTGCCGCCGGTGACAGCTCTGGACAAAATCATTGTCGCGGTGTCCGGCCCCGTGGCCAGCATGACTTTGGCGCTCCTCTGCGCGGTGATTGTGTGGGCGGTCGGCCGCCCGGTCAGCCAGGCTGAGACGACGACGGTGATCGGTTACGTGCTGCCCGACGGACCCGCGGCCAAGGCCGGTTTGGAGCCGGGCGACAAAATTCTCGAGGTCAACCGTCACCCCGTCACGAAATTCGCCGGTATGGGCAACATGCGTCAGAGCGTCACATGGAATGTGGTGCGGAGCGAAGAGCCGCTTATTCCGGTCAAATTCGAGCGTAACGGCACCGTCCAGACGGTTGAAGTCGAGCCGGTCACGCCGGAGCGCGAGGGCTGGGGGCGACGACCGCTGCGCCAGATCGGCATTCTACCGGCGACCACGCCGATGGTGGCGAAAGTTTTCCCCGACAGTCCGGCCGCCGCCGCGGGGATCCGTCCGCGCGATCTGATCACTGCGGTGGATGGCGAGCCTTTGCTCAGCCTGGCCTCGCTTTCCATCTTCCTCAACACGCACCCGGCGGGGGAGCCGATTGACCTCACCGTGCAGCGCGGCGACGAGACATTGCAGTTGGCTGTCACGCCGCTGGTTCCCGAGGGCGAGGACAAGCCGCGGGTTGGAATTTTGTGGGACGACCGTGGGGTCACCGTGCTCGAACATCCCAACCCGATCCAACTGGTGGTCGGCAGTGTGCGTACCATGGTTGACACCTTGTCGGCGGTCTTCTCGCCGCGCAGTGATATCAAGGCCGAGCATTTGAGCGGCCCGGTGGGGATCATGCGCATCTACTACCTGCTCTTCGAGTCGCCGGACGGCTGGCGCCTGGCCCTGTGGTTCAGTGTCGTGCTCAACGTCAATCTCGCCCTGCTCAACCTTCTGCCCATTCCCGTGCTCGACGGCGGGCACATCACGCTGGCCATCATCGAGGCGATCCGGCGCAAACCGATCAACGTGCGCGTGCTGGAAGTTGTCCAAAGCGGCTTCGCCTTCCTCATCATCGGCTACATGCTCTACATCACGTTTTTCGACGTGCAGGATTTGCCGTGGCGCGGAAAGGAAGAACCGCCGGCGGAGTTGAAATTTACGCCGAAGCCTTGATGGTAGTTGAGGGTTGAGAGTTGAGGGTTGAGGGAAAGAAACTCTGCGAGCCATGAGCGATCACGAATTGCCGCTTCCTTTTTACCCCGAGCGCCGGCGCAGCCGGGCGGTGCAGGTCGGCAAGGTGGGTGTCGGCGGGGACAACCTAGTGCGGGTGCAGTCGATGATCACCTGCGACACGATGGATACGCAGGCCTGTATCCGAGAGTCGACGGATCTGGCTGACGTGGGCTGCGAAATCGTGCGCATCACCGCACCGACGGTGAAGGACGCACGGAACTTGCAAGCGATCCGCGACGGATTGCGGGCGCGCGGCTGCGACGTGCCTTTGGTGGCCGACATTCATTTCAAGCCCGACGCGGCGCTCGAGTCCGCCAAGTGGGTGGACAAGGTGCGGGTCAACCCGGGCAACTATGCCGACTCGAAAAAATTCGTGGTGCGCGAATACAGCGACGAGCAATATGCGGCCGAGATCGGGCGTATCCGGGAAAAATTCGCGCCCTTGGTCGAATTGTGCCGGACGCGCGGCATCGCCATGCGCATCGGCACGAATCACGGTTCGCTGAGCGACCGGATTATGAACCGCTACGGCGATACGCCGCTCGGCATGGTGGAAAGTGCGCTGGAGTTTGCCCGGCTCGCGAGGGAGAAGGATTACCATGACCTCGTCTTCTCCATGAAGGCCTCGAATCCGAAGGTCATGATTGCCGCTTACCGCCTTCTTGCCGCGCGCTTGGCGGCCGAAGGACCAGATTGGAATTATCCGATCCATCTCGGTGTGACCGAGGCGGGTGATGGCGAGGATGGACGGATCAAGAGTGCCGTGGGCATCGGGTCGCTTTTGGCCGATGGCATCGGGGATACCATCCGGGTGAGTCTGACCGAGGACAGCGTGCATGAAATTCCGGTGGCGCGGGAGTTGGTCCAGCTCCTGGCCGGCCAGGGCGAGGGATGGTGCCGTGCGGTGGAGTTCTCGTTTGATCCATTTTCCTACGCGCGGCGGGCCAGCGAGAAATTGACCATCCATGGTGTTCCGCTTGGCGGGGAGGAAGTGCCTCGTGTCGTGGTGACGCGCCAGCACTATGACGCGGTGGCGCACAAGCTTTCCGGGTTGGGGGATTTCCAGCCGGAGTTGGTCTACGAAGATTTGCCGGTGGTCGAAGTCGATCCGCGCGATGGGCAGGCCATGGCGAAGTTGGCCGCCCGGCCGGAAGCATGCCTCGTCACGGTGAAGGACGGAATCGACTTGCCGGTCATTGCCGCCTTCCGTCTGCTTGCGGCCGGGATCGAGGCGCGGCATCCCATTTTGCTCAAAGACTCCTTGGATCCGCACCCCGACGCGCAAACACCGTTTGTCCGTACGCTTCTCGCGGCCAGCGCACGCCTCGGATCTTTGCTCTGCGACGGCATTGGCGATGCGGTGCTGCTGCGCACCGAGGAGGCGCCGGGACAGACGCTGCGGTTGGCCTACAATATTCTGCAAGCGGTGGGGGCGCGAATTTTCAAAACGGACTATGTGGCCTGTCCAAGTTGCGGGCGGACCTTATTCAATTTGCAGGAGACGACAGCGCGGATCAAAGCGGCGACCGAGCATTTGAAGGGGGTGAAGATCGCCATTATGGGATGCATTGTGAATGGTCCGGGTGAAATGGCGGATGCCGACTTCGGCTACGTGGGCGGGGCACCGGGCAAGGTGAATCTTTACGTCGGTAAGAAAGCGTTGAGGTTCAATATTCCGGAGGAGGAAGCGGTGGAGCGTTTGGTTGATTTGATCAAGGAGCAGGGACGGTGGGTGGAAGCGAAAGAGAAGGCTGAAGTCTGAAACTTGAGACCTGAGTGGAATCGTTGCGGCCGAAGGCCGGAGCAATATCACTCAAGTTTCAAACTCAGGTCTCAGTCTTATTCTCTCTACGTGCATGGTTGCGGTAGGACCAAAAGGGTCCTAGCTTGTTCACGGCGGGTGGCCGGCGGCCGCTGTGCGGTTTACCCGTGCAGAGGAAAGTCCGGACACCTCGGGGCAGCACGCCGCGCGCAAGCGCGGGGCCGGCGGACGCAAGTCCGTTGCCACGGATAGTGTCGCAGAAAATATACCGCCTGCCTCGGCAGGTAAGGTTGAAATGGCGGGGTAAGAGCCCACCGCGTGACGAGTGATCGTCATGGCAGGACAAACCCCGTGCGGTGCAAGACAGAACAGGAATGACGGCCCGCCCCGGCCGTCCCGCGCAAGTGGGACACATTCCGGGTATTAGTCGCATCCCGCGCAAGCGGGGCGTTCCGCGCAAGCGGAGCGAGAGAAATGGCCGCCCGGACGTTTCGGCGTCCGACAGAATCCGGCTTACGGTCACCCGCCCTTTTATTAGTGTGCCGAGGCTTTCTCGGCCCCGAGGCCGGTGTTGGCGCGGACCATCAACTCGGTGAATTTAGCTTCGTCGGGTTTTTCCTTGGAGAGAATGGTGCCGAGCCAGGCACCGAGAAAGCCAAGCGGAACGCTGACCAGAGCCGGATTTTTCAGCGGGAAAAGCGGCTCTTTCATGAAATCCGGGCTAACCAGGATGAGGATAATGCTCGAGGAGAGCCCGACGAGGAGCCCGGTCACGGCACCGGTCGTATTGAAGCGCTTCCAGTAGAGCGAGAAGATCATGACGGGAAGATTGGCGCTGGCCGCCACGGCGAAGGCGAGGCCGACGAGGAAGGCGACGTTGACCGAAGGACCGAGGATAATGGCGATGACGATGGCAAGCGCGCCGACCACGAAAGCGGTGATGCGGGCGACGCGGACTTCCTCGCCCGCCTTCTGTTCCTTCCCGTGATGCAGAACATTGACGAAGAAATCGTGGGCAAAACTAGTACTCGCGCTGATGGTCAGTCCGGCGACCACGGCAAGAATGGTGGCGAAAGCCACTGCACAGATGAAGGCGAAGAAAATTTCCCCGCCGAGAAACCGTGCCAATTCGGGCGCGGCCATGTTGGTGCCGCCGTTGGTTGCGATGTGGTCGGGTCCGAGCAGACTGGCCGCACCGAAGCCGAAGAACGTGGTCATGATGTAGAACAACCCGATGATGATCATGGCCCACACGACACTTGCTCGGGCTGTCTTGGCGTCCGGTACGGTGTAAAAACGGATGAGTATATGCGGCAGCCCGGCTGTGCCGAGGAGCAGTGCCATGCCGAGGGATATTTGGTCCCACGGGTTTTTGAAGATGAGTCCGGGGGTGAGAAAATTGCGGGTCACCGATTGGCCGTCCGCCGTGGTCGAAGTGATCGCAGTAAGAGAGGAAAAGAATTTGCCGAGATCGAAGTCGTAGCGTTGCAGCACGAGAATGCTGAGCAGAATGCTGCCGCCCATGAGGAGAACGGCCTTGATGATCTGCACCCATGTGGTGGCGAGCATGCCGCCGAAAACGACATAGATAACCATGAGGATGCCGACGCCGATGACGGCCAGCTCGTAGGACACTCCAGGAATGAGTTGGCGGACGAGCACGCCAGCGCCGACCATTTGGGCGATCATGTAAAAGATCGAAACGGTGAGCGTGCTGAGCGACGCGGCGGCGCGGACGGGACGCGGCTTGAGGCGGTAAGCGAGCACGTCGGCCATGGTATATTTGCCGGCGTTGCGCAGTGGTTCGGCCACGACGAACAGGACAGTCAGATACGCCACGAGGAAGCCGACCGAATACATGAAACCGTCATAGCCGTTCGTGGCGATCATGCCCGCGATGCCGAGAAAACTGGCCGCGCTCATGTAGTCGCCAGCCACGGCGAGGCCGTTTTGCCATCCGGTTATGCGGCGGCCGGCGGCGAAGTAGGCGCTGGCACCGGAGGATTTTCTCGCGCTGTACCAAGTGATGACGAGGGTGGCGGCGACGAAGGCGAGGAATATCCAGAGCGAGGTCTGGGATCCGGCGGCAGCGAGGGGCAAGGGGCTCATGGTAATCAACGGTGTTGGACCCCGAATTTGCGCAGGAGGGCGTGTTCGCTGCGGTCCCAGCCGGCGGCGGCCGCCACGTAGATTCCGGCGAGGATCCACGCCATGAAAAACTGCGAAAGCGCGTAGGCATATGCGAGGTTCACGGCACCCCAGACTTTCTTCTCCATCAGTCCTGGAAACCAACCCACGCCAATGGGAAGAAGGAAGTAGTAAACGATGAAAAAGAGCGTGGCGGGCACGATGAGACGGAGTTTGCGGCGGACGAGGGCCTTGAAATCAGCGTCGTCCGCGATGCGCGACCACTGCACCGGATCTATGTCCTCGTCCGCGGTACGCTCGTGTTCCGGCTTCGGTCCGCTGCGTCCGAGCGGGGCAATGTCTGTCTGGGAACCGACGGTCGGCGTGTGATCTTTGTCTTCGTGGGGGGACGACATCAGCAGGATCACAGCAGGTTGAGCAGTTCGTGCAAAGTTTGGAATTGCCGCCGCACCGATCGATCGACCTTTTGATCCTTCATTGCCTGCGAAAAGAAAGTGGTCGGGCTGGTGGGATTGGAATGCGCCCCGGCGCATCTTCGACCCACGGCCTGCCGCCGCGGCGACCGCTCCACCGATCCGCTTGGCAGTGGCTATGGAAGCGGGGAAAATCGGGCTGGTGGGATTCGAACCCACGGCCTCTGCGTCCCGAACGCAGCGCTCTACCAAGCTGAGCCACAGCCCGTAACAAGGTCTTTATCGCACGGTGCGGGGAGGGACGCAAGGAAAGTCGAACACCGTGCCGTCTCTGATCCAACGGTCGGTCGCCGCGGCGCACGGAGTGAGACTTTTGGTCAGTGGCCGGCGCAGCGAGCAATGTTCTTGCGGCTATGCAGTGGCCGAGACAATGCCACTGATAGGATCCCGGGGTCTGCAGGGTCATTGTCTTCCCCTAGTTTCCCGATAAATTGCCAATGGTCGGATCATGATGACTTTCCTCCCCAGCTCCGGCCGCCGGATCCCGGTTCTTTTGGCCGCGGCTTTCCTCTGGGCTGGCGGGTCGGGCGCCCGCGCGGCAGGGCCGGATGTTTTCGCTGCTCCCTTCCAAGACGGTGAGCCGGTCTGGGTTTCCTTTGTCAACGACTTGGTCGGATGGCGGCCCTATGCCGAGGCGGGCTTCCTCGGTTCGAGCACGGTGGTGGGCAATGTCGAGGCTGGTCTGCTTTGGACTGGCCACGAGGTATTCGTGCGCGATCCAGCCGTAACCAACGGGTTTATCGCTTACACCAATCCGCATGCGCTCAATGAGTTGGATTTTCACGCGACCATGGTCGGCCATGTGCTGGCCGGAAGCGGTTTCGACGGGACGAACTATATGCTGGCGGGTATCGGCATGGTGCCTCAGGCCACGCTGGTCTCCGCGGCACTCGCCACGGCGTTTTCGACCAACAATGCGGGGGCCTTCAACACCAGCTACCTGTCGGTCGTCGCGCCTTACCGCGCGCTGATGACCGGTGACGGAGCGCCGCAGGCGGACGTGATCAATAGCAGTTGGGGTGGCCCCGATCCCGCGGCGGCCGGCCCGGAGGCGTTGGCTCTCGACGGGCTGGCGGCGCAAAATCCTTCCGCCATGCTTGTCTCCTCGGCCGGCAACGGTGGCGGTGAGGACATCGGCTGGCCCGGCTCGGGCTACAACGGGGTCACGGTCGGTGCACTCGGCGGCAACAATTTCCTCGTGCCGGCGGATTTCACTTCACGAGGGCTGGCGGACTTCTCGAATCCGGTCACGGGAGTCACGACAACCAATGCCCGGGCCTCGGTCCACTTGGCCGCTCCGGGTGTGTATTTTTTCCTTGCGGCCTACCTCGGCGACGAGGGCGGGCTCTCCGCGGCCCTGCCGGACTTGACCGAGGAACCGTCGCCGACCGATTTGTATTTCATCGACATGTCCGGCACGAGTTTCGCAGCGCCCATGGTGGCCGGTGGTGCTGCCGTGCTCAAGGACGCGGCCAACCGCGATCCTTTGCTGAATCTGCAGGGCTCGAGCAATGCCCCGGATACGCGGGTGGTGAAGTCGGTGCTCATGGCCGGAGCCCAAGCGACCTTCGGCTGGGATAACGGCCAGGAGTCTGGTCCCGACGGTGCGGTGCGTACCACGCAGGCGCTCGATGCCGCGACGGGTGCGGGGGCGCTGGAATTGGAGCGCGCCGGCTCGGCTTATTTGCAAGGCACGCGGGATGTTGCCGGTGGGGCGGGGGGAAGTGTTCTCGAGCGGGGCTGGGATTTCGGGACCGTCGCCGTGGGTGGCCGCAACGATTACCTCTTCGGCGGCGCCTTCGGTCAGCCGGTGGATTTGACGGTCTCGCTTAACTGGTTTGCCGGCCGCACCTTTGATATGGCGACTGATTTGGGGAGCGACCTTAGCTTTGCCGACTTGAACCTTGAAGTTTGGGAGGTGACCGACGGCACTTTCGCCTCGCTCGTCGGTATGTCCTCCACCGTTTTCGGAAACTCCGAATATTTGCGTCTCGGTTTGTCCGGTGACCGCACTTACGGATTGCGCGTGCGCTTCGATGGTCTGGTCTTCGACCAGACGGCGGGTGTGACGTCCGAATCGTACGGTCTTGCTTGGTTCACCGGTGGCTATGACACGCTTTACTGGAACCGTGGCGCTGCCTCCGGCACGTGGAGCGGGTTGAGCGGGAGTTGGAACACGGCGCCCCCCGGGACGAGCGGAATAGGCGAGGCGGTGACTACCGGACTGGACCGCCTCATCATTGCGCCGGGTGAAGGGAGCAATCTCACCGTGACGGTCGATGGTCCGCAACTTGCACGGGGACTCGAAGTGCGCGATGGGGTTGTCACCTTGACCGGCATCAACGGGGCCGCGATTAGTCTGTCGCGCGATGGGCTGACCCTCGGCGCAGGGGCCGGGGGAGAGATGGTGCTGGAAACTGCGGTATCTTTACTGCTCGCGGGCGACCAAGCTTGGTCTAATGAATCATCCTTCGATCTCCGCGTCGGCGGCACCATCACCGGTCGCGGTGACCTGCACTTGCGATCGCAGTCCGGAGGCTCCGTGGTTTTGTCCGGCCCGGTGGGCCACCGCGGTGCGGTAGTCAACGACGGCAGCGGGACCGGCACCAACCGGATCAGCGGGATCATCGGGCCCGAGGTGACCGGCGTCACGCAAGCCGCCGCGTCCGGCACGCTCGTGCTCGGCCCCGGGCAGCACAACTACGCGGGTGAGACGACGGTGACGGCGGGTACGCTGCTGGTCGAAGGCGACATTTCCTCGAGCGTGCTCACCACGGTGGGGAGCGGCGGGTTGCTGGCCGGGAGTGGACGGGTGGGGCCTGCGGTGATCCTCGGTGGTGGCACGGGCAGCCCCGGGAATTCCCCCGGCACGATGTTTGTCGACGGCAACCTGACTTGGCTCGGCGGCGGGAATTTCAATTGGCAGATCCACGACGCTGCCGGGTTGGCCGGCGGGGCGACCGGCTGGGATCTTTACCGTGTGGCCGGTGTGCTGGATCTCAGCGCGCTCACCCCGGAAAGCCGGTTTCGGATCAATCTCTGGTCGCTGGCCACAGTCGGTCCCGATACGGATGGCGATGCGGTCAACTTCGATCACACTCGTGATCATGCCTGGACCATCGTGGTTTCCGGTCTCGGGGTGTCCGGTTTTGACGACGCGGCATTCGATCTCAATACCGTGGCGACTAACGGGACCGGTGGCTTGGCTAACGACCTTCGCGGAGGCACCTTTAGCTTGCGCGTCGAGGGCAATGAGTTGCAGTTGACCTACACCACTGCGGTCCCGGAGCCCGGGGTGAAAGCCCTCGGGGGCCTGGTCCTTTTTCTGGTGGTCGTCCGCTGGGCGCTGCGTGCGCGCTATGGGGCGTTGCGGTTCAAGAACGACCTCATCGTACGATGCAGGTGACCGGTAAAATCAGCACCACACGGACCAGGTGGCAGGCCGGCTTCCGGGCACGTGCGTTCAGATTGCCTCTCAGCTCGAGGGAACCAGTTTGAGGTCGTCCAGATAAAGGAACCCGTCGGGGGCAGCGAGTTCGAAGGTGATTTCCAAGATGCCCTCGGAAGTCAATTTTTCCTTGTTGAGGTCGCGCTCCTTGCCAAATTGGATTTTGAAATCTTTGGAGACGGCCGACCAGTTGCCCGAGGGACGGAAATCCGTGGATTGCACTTCACCGTCGGAAATGGTGTTGCGCTCGCGCCGCACCGCACCACGCTCGCCCCGGACCAGCCGGTCCTCGCCGAGTTGCTTGAACCCGCGCCAGCCGAGGGTGTAGGTGGCGTTGGCCACTTGGTTGCCCTTGGCTTGGAAGCTGAGAGTGTAAGTTTTGCCTATTTCCATTTGCACGGGTTGGCGCAGCGTGAAGAGGTTGGAGGGGGCCCCGATACCACGCTGTTCGGCCGAGTCGCGGAAGAGGGCATCGCTGCCCTCGCGCTCGCCACGCCGGTCGAAGGTGCGCTCGGCGGGGACGAGCAAAGCGGGGCGCGGCAGCACGGTGTTTGGCGGGGTGGCGTAGCCGAATTTGAGGGCGCGGGTGCCGTTGACGGGTTGCGCGGCGGCGTCTTCGGCCGCCGGCACGCTCGTGGCATAGGCCAAGAAATTGCCGCGCGAGATGCCGATGTCGAGATCCCATTGGGAGGGAACTTGCCAGGCAGGCGGGACGGGTTTGTCGCCTGAGAGGTCGGATGGAGGATCGAACTTCGGAGCTTCTTTGCTGCCCTTGTTCGGCGCCCAAGCGAGGCGTCCGTTGCTCTTGCCGACCACAAGGTCAAAGAGGCCGTCCCCGTTGAGGTCGCCGGTGCCGATTGTGTGGATGCCGGAGCCGAGAACAAGGGCCTGGTTTTCCTCGGGAGTTAGTCCGCCGTTTTTGGAGAGGAAGCCGGAAGGTTGGACGGCATCGCCCCATTTCCAACCGCCGGGGCGGAGGTAGGCAGTGAGGCGTCCGCGACGATCGGTGACCAGGAGGTCGGGCTGTGTGTCCCCGTTGAGATCAGCCAAGGCGGGCGTGAGTTGTTCCCGTCCTTCCCCAAGGGCAAGGGGCATCTGCTTTTCCTCGCTGAAAAGGGGTGCCGCCGCGGAGCCTTGGTTGAGAAGCAGGTGGATGTTGTTGGCCGAGTAGGAGCCCTCGCCGACTAGGAGGTCGGGTTGCCCGTCACCATCCCAGTCGTGCAGAAGCGGAGCGAAGACGTTGCCCCAGCGGCGGGTGGAGTCTTTCCTCGTCGGAACCATCGCTTTGGCCAGCGGTTGTGGCTGCGGGAACTGCGCCGTCTGGGCTGTACCGCTGTTGCGGACGATGAAAAGGTCGCCGAAATAATTACCGGCCACGAGGTCCAGTTTGCCCGTCCCGGTGAGGTCGGCGAGGGACACCCTCACGCCAAGGCGCCTTTTGGCCCACTTCTGGTTCCAACCGCTGATTTCGTTGCCTCCGCTGAGCCCGGGAGGACGCCACGGCGGATCACCTTCGCCCGAGGCGAGCCATGGGGTGGCAATTTCCCCGGTGGTGAATTTGGGCTGCTCCTTGCTCCCGCGGTTGAAATAGACGCGCAGGTACCCCAGAGGATCGGAGGAGAGGAGGTCGGCCAATCCGTCGCCGTTGAGATCGCCGACGGCCACGGCCACCGGCATGGGGGTTTCGGCCACATTCCCGCTCTCATTCAGGACGGGAAGAAAACCGCGGAAACCGGCGAGGAAACCGTCCTTGTCGACTCCGGACCACAGGTTCGGGGTCTGCAGGGTTCGTTCGAAACTCCCGTTGCGGATCGCATCCTTCGGTCCTGACGGAGCCGGGGAGGGATTTTGCGCGGCAAGGGTCAGGGGCAGGATTGCGCAGGTGAGGGCGAGGCTTTTCCGGAAGGTCCGCACGGGAAGCAGGCTAGCGAAAAACGGGCGAGGAGGCGAGCAGTCTGTGCTTTTGGGACGCGGATAATCGGCAGATTGTCCTGCGCGCGCTGATTGAGGTCTTGAGCCGGAGATCGGGCCGCCCGCCAATCCCTGCCGTCATTCCGCCGCCGCCCGCGCCACCAGCGCCGCACCGATGGCTTGCGAGAGATCTCCGAGCCGTGCCGGCACGATTTCCAACCGCTCCCTTTGCGCCGGCCAAAGGTAAGGTTCAGCGGCTTCGCGCACGACGCGCAGGTAGCGTTCGCGAAAGTCCGTTGTGGTAGCCTGCGGATCCATCAGGCCGCCGCCGATAACGACAATCCCGGCGTCAAGCGTCATGGTCAGTGAAGCCACGTGCAGGCCCATGACGCGCGCTTGGAAGTCGAAGATGGAGACGGCCAATGCGTCACCATGTTGCGCGCGGTCGCGGAGCGAGAGAACCTTCTCCTTGATCGGGGCATCCGACTTGGCCAGCTCGTGGTCGGGGAACGAGGGGAGGTGGTCTTCGAGCAAGTGCCGCAGTCCGGAGATTGTGGTGTAAGCTTCCACGCATCCCCAGTCACGGCCGCACCCGCAGGGCAGCGGTTTCCCTGTCCAGCCCAACAAATGGAGCGGCGCGGGCAGATGGCCCGACTCCAACCCGGCCAAGGTGTCGCCGTCCAACGGCCGGCCGTCCGCATCGACGTAGGCGCAGCCCAATCCTGAACCGGGCATGAGCATGAGCACCGAGGCTTTGCGTCCGGCCCGCGCGAGCTTCGCTTCCGCCACTCCGCCGAAGTTCCCGTCGTTTCCCACGACTAAAGACAAAGCATGGCCGGCCCGCGTGGCCAGCGCCCGCGCGAATTCCTCGTGCACATTCCAGCCGGCGAACTCCACCGGAAAATTGGCCGAGCGATCCATGATCCCATAGCCGAGATAGGGGCCCGGAATGGAAAGCCCGACTCCGCCAACATCGTCCCAATCCAGATTGTGACCGGCCAAATAGTCGTCCATGGCCCGGATCCAGCCGATGATGACACCATCGCGTCCCGCTGCCGATTCCGTCGCGCGCTGCACGACATCCTGGCCCAGTGGTTCCCCGTCACCGCGCACGGCGGCAATTTTTGTCGTGGTCGCGCCGCTGTCGGTGCCCATGTAGATTTTGTTTTTCACGTTGGACGTTGCAGTCAATCTTCCCGCTCCACTCGGCGTCAAGATGCTTCTGCCCGCCTCCCGAGCCTGAGTTCGCTGTGGCTTGTTTCGCCACGAAGTAGTGCCTCGTGTCCGATGGTGACCGGTCAGTTGGCCAGCGTGATGCCGTGGCGTTCGAGGGTGGTGCCGGTGGCTTGGTGGTAGCGGGCCACAGCGATATTGTAGTCGGCCATGGCGCGAATTTCGGAAATCGCCGCGGTCGCCAGGTCACGTTGGAATTGGAGGACTTCGAAAGTTGTGGCCGCACCGGCACGGAGGCGCGTCTCGCCCGCGGCGAGGGTTTCGGCCGCGAGGAGGCGGGCCTGCCGGGCGGCGTCGATCCGCTTCGACGCGGTCTCGACTTGGCCCGCGGCATTGTCGGCTTCGACCAGGATGCTTTGTTCGAGGCGTTTGAGTTCGACAATTTGCCGGGCCGCTTCGAGTTTGGCCGCTTCAAGGTCTCCCTGCCCGGTATTGTTCGGAATAGGCACGCTGAAGATGCCGCTGACCGACCAGGCCAGGGCGCCATTTTCAATATTCTGATTGATGCTTTCGGAAAGGTCGTTGTCGATACCGTTGCGGCCGAGGCTGGCCACCACGTCAAGTTGGGGCAGCGCGGCGTTGCGGGTGAAGACAACATTGATCTCACGCTTCTGCAATTCGAGCACGGCGGCTTGGAAGTCGGGGCGTTTTTGGATGGCGGCAGCCAGATCCGCTTTGCGGTCCTGCGCGATGCCCGGCGCTTTGGGCGGCGGGGCGATGTTCAGACGGATGGCGAGCACGTCCTCGACGCGATTGGTCACGAGCTGTTTAAGGAAATTTTCGTCGTCGGCCTGCTGACGCTCGGCGACCAGAACGCGTTCCTCGCGGGCGGCGACGTCGGTTTCGGCTTGCAGGACATCGAGCGGTGACATGACGCCGATCTCCGCGCGGCGCTGGTTGTCGGCGGCGAGCTGGGCGGCCAAGGCGCGGGATCGGCGTTCGACCTCGGCGTTGCCCCCCGAGAACCAGAGCTCGTTGTAGACCTCGGCTACCCGGGTCACGGTTTCGATTACTTGGCGGGCGTAAGCCCACCGCGAGATGCCCAGATCGGCCCGCGCCAGGCGCACCGAGGCGAGGTTGACATCGGTGCCAAAGCCGCGGAGAAGCGGTTGCGTGACGGTGAGGCCGCCGAAGGATGCGTAGCGGTCCTCGTAGTCGTTGCCGGACGTCTGGTTGTTTTCCACCGTGACGCCGAGTTCATAAGTCAGACCCCACGGAGTGAGGCCGCCGATATTGGCGTCGGCAAAATCGCGAATGTTGCGGGTGAAGAGTCCGGGTTGGATGAGACCGTCCGCAGGCTGGGGCCCTGACGTGATGTCGAGCCCGGTAAGGTCTTCTTCGTTTTCGTTGCGGGTGTAGGCCAGGGTGAGCACCGGATCGAATTTACCTTCGGAACTGCGCAGCTTGGCGCGACTGACCAGCGGATCATAAGACGCACCGGCGATGGCGAAATTTTTCTGCAGCGCGAGTTGCACCGATTCGGGGTAAGTCACCGCGGCAAAGTATTCGTCCTCCGGACTGGCGGCCGCGGGGATGCTGCCGAGGAGCAGCACAATGAGCAGGCGGAACGGCATGGGGTTCTTATTCGTAGCGGAGCGCGGCAATGGGATCGAGGCGCGAGGCGCGCCAAGCGGGATACAACCCGCTGAGCACCCCGACGGCGGTGGCAAAGCCGACGCTAATGAGAATGGCGGAGGGTTCGATGACTGGCGGGCTTTCCAGCGGGGCGACACGCCCGAGCAAATCGAGCAGAACCACCCCGGCGCCGAGCCCGAGGAACCCGCCGATCATCCCGATGACCGTGCTTTCGGCCAGGATTTGGAGGAAGACATCGCGCCGGCGCGCGCCGACGGCCAGGCGCACGCCGAGTTCACGCACGCGCTGGGCGATACTGGCCAGCATGATGTTGGCGATGCCGATGCCGCCGACGAGCAGGCTGATGCCGGCAATGAGGCCTCCGGACAACTGGGTCGAGCGCAAGCTGGTTTCCATCCGTTCGAACCAGTCCTCGCGGGTATCGAAATCGTAGTCGTCGACCCCGCGGCGGGTGCCGCGCAGGAGGTTCTGCACCGCGGTGAGCGTTTCGTCGAAGCGTTGCAGGTCGCGCACGCGGAAGTTGAGGTTGTCGAGTTTGGCCATGGCCAGCGGCGGGGTTTCGGGCAGTCCGGACCGGAATTCGTGGTAAAGGGTGGAAAGCGGGACGATGACCGACTCATTTTTCCAACTGAACATATCGCGGCGTCCGGAGCCTCCGCTGCGTCCCCCCATGGCAAACCGGGCCGGTGCTGGCCCGCCCTTCGCCGTGGCCTCGCGCCGGCGCCGGTCCTCTTCGCGTTCATAAAGGGCGAGCACTCCGACCACGGAAAAAGGGCGGTCGTTGATCGTGATGGTGCGTCCGAGAAATTCCGCATCTGTGCCGTGCTCGTCGGGCCAAAGCTGGGCGACCTTCGCGTCACCCAGCACGACAACCCGGGCTCCGCGCTCCAGGTCGAGGTCGGTGAGGAAGCGTCCGGCCGCGACTTCGTGCTGCGAGACGGTGAGATTGTCCGGCCAGGTGCCGGTGACGCGGGCGCTCACGGTTTGTCCGTCCGGGGCGGAGAGGGTGGCCGGAATTTGCATTTCCGGCGCGACATGCGAGACGAGGTGCGGGAGACCGCGCAGGGCTTCGGCATCGGCGAGGGTGCGGCCGGGCGAGAGCGCGGCGAGGTCGGCGAATTCGAGCGAGACTTGTTTGTCACTTACGCCGACGCGTTCGAGTCCGCCCAGTTGCTGCATGGTGTTGCGCCAACCGGCGGCGATGCCGGCGGTGAGGGCGAACATGGCGAGCAGGCTGGCCACGCCGAGAATGACCCCGAGCATGGTGAGAAAACTGCGAAACTTGTGTTCGCGGATCTCCTGCAGGCCGATGAGAAGGCCGGAAAACCAGTTCATGTCGGGGTGTCCTTGACAATGCGCCCGTCGCGCATTTCCACGATGCGGGCGGCGCGGGCGGCGACGGCCGGGTCGTGGGTGACGAGCACAATGGTGCGCCCGGAGCGATGAAGTTCGGCCAGGAGCCGGAGCACGTCCGCCCCGTTGGCGGTGTCGAGGTTGCCGGTCGGTTCGTCGGCGAGAATGAGGGCGGGATCGTTGACCAGAGCGCGGGCCACGGCAACGCGCTGGCACTGGCCGCCGCTCAATTGGGACGGACGGTGGGTCAGGCGGTCGGTCAGGTTGACCTTGGCCGCGGCGTCGAGCGCGCGCTGGTGGCGTTCGCGGCGGGGGACGCCAGCGTAGACCAAGGGGAGTTCGATATTGCTCTGCACGTCAAGGCGTGGCAGGAGATTGAAGGCTTGGAAGACGAAGCCGATGCTGCGATTGCGCAAACGGGCCAGACGGTCGGAGCCGGCGGTGCTGATATCCTCACCGGCCACGGTGACGCGGCCGGAGGTCGGGGTGTCGAGGCAGCCGACGAGGTGCATAAGGGTCGATTTTCCGCTGCCGCTCGTGCCGGTGATAGCGACAAACTCGCCGGGATCGATGCGGAGGCTCACGCCATCGAGCGCGGCGACCGGGTCGGGTCCGGTGCCGTAAATCTTGTGCACGTCAACGAGGTCAACGGCGGCGGAGGGTTCAGGAGTTTTCCTCATCGGGTCGGTTGAGCAGCACGGTTTCGCCCTCCTCCAGCCCGGACCGGATCTCGGCGTGGAAGAGATCGGTTGCCCCGACCTCCACGGGGCGCGCTTGAGGGGCGTCGTCGGGACGGGCTACGTAGACCACTTTGCCGTTGCGACTTTCGAAGACGGCAGCGAGCGGGACAGACACGGCATTGGTTGCCGTGGCGAGCGGCAGGCGGATGGCCACGGTCATGCCCGGCCGGAAAGCCGAGGTGTCGCCGCTGAGCACGGCCTGCACGGTAAAGCCTTTGACGTTGTTTTTCACGGTGGCCAAGGGGGCGATGAAATTGATTTTGGCCGTGGCCCGGATGGAGTCATCCGCCCCGCCAAGGACCTCGACCGTGTCGCCGAGTTTGACCTTGCCGATGTCGAGCTGGTTGACGTGTGCATCGACGATGAGGCTGGAGAGATCGGCCAAGGTGGCCAGGGTGGTGCCGGCATTGACGCTGACCGCGGGTACCACGATTTGACCGGCAATGACCGGCACGGAGAGAATGGTGCCGTCGGCCGGTGCGGGGACGCGGGTCTTGGTGATGCGGTCGTCGACCGTTTCTAGGCGGCGCTGCGCGCGCTCCTGCGCGTTCTCGGCGAGGCGATGGTCGGCATCGAGGTTTTCGTAGATTTCCTTGCTAATCAGCTTGGCCGCGAAGAGTTGGCGCGCCCGGTCGAGGTTGCCGGCCAGTTTTTCCACCGTGACGACGGCGCCGTCGATTTCCACTTGGGCCGAGGCGCGCTCGATCTGGAGGTCGCTGTCATCGATGACGAAAAGAAGCTCCCCCTTTTTGACCTCGCGTCCGGTTTGGGTCAGGACATCGCGCAATTTGCCTCCGACCTCCGGTTTGATTTCCACTTGGAAGGCAGGGGAAACATCGCCGCTGAGGCGGATCTCCTCCCGGATATCGCGCCGCTCGGCCTGCGCCGTGGGGATGTCCGGCGGCGGGGTTGTGCCTTGCTCGCCGCAACCGGACAGCGCCAGCAGGCAGGCAGGAGCGAGGCAGCGCAGGATCATCGTGGGGGCGAACAGCATCATAAGGAAGAACGACCCTGAAGTATCGCCTCAAGATCCCAGCTGTGACAACTATGTCCGGTCGGGCTGCGGCTGGTTACTCATTTTATTTCCGGTCTGTGAACAAGGCGGGCCGGCCAACTAGGCGAGACCCAGGCTTGCGAACGCGCCAGTGCCTGAAGGGGGGCAAGATAAAACGCGACGGATTTTTGGATTCGGGGTTAGATCATGTGTGCCTAATCTGCCCCGGACGCCATGGGACCAAGCTGCCGCCGCGCATTTGCTGCGGCGGGCGGCCTTCGGGGGCCGGCCGGAGGAGGCGGAAGGGTTGGCGGCCGCCGGGCTGGAAGGTGCGGTGGATCGGTTGTTGACCGGGGAAGGACGCGGCCTGCCCTCGCCGCCGGTGACCGATCCGGCGGAGGAACGGCGGCGGCGCGAGTTGCGACGAGCCTTGCGAAGCGAGGAGCCGGCGGCCCGCCGGGAATTCGGGGCCTACAACCGGGCAATGAACGAAACTTTCGAGGCCATGAGAACCTGGTGGCTCCAGTGCATGCGGGCCGATGGTGCGGGGGTGCGCGAAAAGTTGACGCTTTTCTGGCACGGGCACTTTGCCACCAGCCAGACGAAGGTGCGGTGCAACCATCTGATGCTCGGGCAAAACGGGACTTTCCGCCGTCTGGGTACCGGTCCGTTCCGTGAACTTTGCGCCGCGATGGTGCGGGATCCGGCCATGCTCGTCTGGCTCGATGGCAGACAGAGCCACGGCAAGGCGCCGAACGAGAATTTCGCCCGCGAGATCCTCGAGTTGTTCACTTTGGGCGAGGGCCATTACACGGAGGAAGATATCCGAGAGGCCGCGCGGTGTTTCACCGGATGGACGGTTAATCCGGCGAACGGCCAAAGCGTTTTCGTGTCCAAGCGCCATGATAACGGACGGAAAAAGCTTTTCGGCCAAGCGGAAAAATTCGGGGCGGAGGACGCGGCGGAGGTGATTTGCGCGCAACCGCGCTGCGCGGAGTTTCTCGCGGCCAAGCTGTGGGAATTTTACGCTTATCCGCGCCCCGAGCCCGCGCTGGTCAAGTCGCTGGCCGCGCATTACCGGAAAACCGGTCTGCACACCGGGGAATTGCTGCGCATGATTTTCACCCACCCGGAATTCTACTCGCCGCGGGCCCGTGCCACGCAGGTCAAAAGTCCCGTGCAATGGATGGTGCAAGCTGCGCGCGAAACTGGACGCCAACTTCTGCCGCCCGGCGTGGCCCTGCCGCTGGCCGCGGAGCTGGGTCAGAATCTTTTCATGCCGCCCAGCGTCAAGGGATGGGATGGCGGCACGGCTTGGATCAATAGCGCCACGCTCATCCGGCGGAGCAACACGGCACTTTTGTTCTCCACAGCCGCACCGCCGCTGCCGCTCGAGGTGCAATCGCTGGACACAGCGGCTTGGGCCGCGGTGGCGCCGCCCGAGATGCGCCATGACATGGTGGCGCTGGGCCGGCGGCTGGAGAAAGTGTTCCTCGCCGTGCCGCCTGGACCGGCCACACGCCAACGCTTGGAGGCAGTGCTGGAGCAAGTTGATTTTCCCTGCAGCGACGAAAACGTGCGCGAAGCATCGACCGTCCTGCTCGGCTGCCCCGAATACAACCTGTGCTGAAATCATGACCGACCCGTTTTTCACCCGCCGCAAATTCCTCCGCACCGTCATCCTCGGCGGCGCCATCGCGCCGACCGTGCCTTCGTTCGTCAACCGCACCTTTGCCGCCCTCGACGGCGTGGCTGGGGCTTCTTTCACCCCGGCGACAGGCAAGGACAATACCATCCTGGTCGTCATGCAACTCGCCGGCGGCAACGACGGACTCAACACCGTCATCCCCTACAATGATGACGCGTATTTCAAAGCGCGTCCGGGCCTGGCCATTCCTGCGGCCAAGGTCCACCGCCTGGATGACCGTTGCGGTCTGCACCCGTCGTTGGAGAATCTGGCTTCCTTGCTCGGGGAGGGGCAGGCCTCGATCGTGCAAGGTGTCGGTTACCCGAACCCGAACCGCTCGCATTTCCGTGCCACCGAGATTTGGCAAACGGCGAGCGATGCGGATAAGAACGAGGCGCACGGCTGGCTCGGGCGTTATTGCGATGCGGCCTGCTCCGGCGAAGATGCCGAACCGGGCATCGCCATTGGAGACCAGTTGCCGCAGGCCCTGCGGTCGGAATCCGGCCAGTCGATCGCCATCGGGGCGCCGCAGGACTACCAATTTCAAAGCGGCATGGATCCCGCAGCGATGGAACCGGACGACGATGCTGGGGCGCCGGCCGGCGGATCGATCGACATGCTTTTCGGCGCGTCCGATCCGGACGTCAACGTGGCGGATTTTCTGCAGCGCACCGCGCTGGATGCGGTGGCCTCGTCGACCCAAGTGCAAGATATTCTGCGCAGAGCTCACCGCGGCGCGGATTATCCCGCGACCGACCTCGGGCGGCGATTGCGTTTGGTGGCACAACTGATCGGAGGCGGCATGACTTCGCGGGTTTATTATGTTTCGCTCGGCGGCTTCGACACGCATGCCAATCAGGCCGGTGCACACGAGCGCCAGTTGGCGGTTTTTGACCAAGCGGTCGGGGCCTTTTGCCGCGATATGAAGGAACAGGGAAATTTCGACCGCGTGATGATGCTCACCTTCAGTGAATTCGGACGGCGCGTGGCGCAGAATGCGAGCAAGGGCACCGACCACGGGGCGGCCGCGCCGCTTTTTCTTTTCGGGGGCGCACTCCAGGGAGGCCTGATCGGCGAGCATCCCAGCCTGACCAAACTCCACCGCGGTGATCTCGTGCACCACACGGACTTCCGCAGCGTCTACGCCACACTCCTGGACCAGTGGCTGAAAACCCCGTCTGCCGCGGTCCTCGGGCGCAGTTTCGGCGATTTGCCACTGCTGCGCGGGTGACCTGAGAAGTCGAGGCCTGCTGTGTGCGAGGTGGCACGGTGGGCCATGAGCACCGGGGTTGAAGCATGACGGCGCGACCCGGCCGGGTGCAGTCAAAGTGGAGGGCCACTTGCCATGACGGCAAAACGGGGTAAATTTGAGGTTAAGTCGATTCTACCCAAAGCATTTCGTGTTTTCCTTCAGAATTTTCTTCCGCCTTCTTCTGCTCGTGGTGGTCCCGACAGCCGAAGCGCGTATAGGGCTTGCCCTGCCGTATGATCCTTCGTCCGGCTATTGCGCGGCGGCCGAGGGTTTGTTGGGAGAGGGGCCCAAGGGTGCGTGGCAGGGCAGGCACCATTCACCGGGCGATTTTGCCGAGGCCTCAAGGCGGAGGGCCTCGAGGGAGTTTCCCAGCCCGCTCCCAAGGGCTTGGAGCAGCAAGGCTGAATCCGGTGGGTTCTCCTCCGAAGCCACGAGCCAAGAGGACTTCCTGCGGTGGCAAAATCAGCTTTGGGCGCTCGATTAAGTTGTGATGAGGACTTTTCTCCCCATAGGCAGGCGTTGGTTTCTCCCTCAAGCGGTAAAGCTTGGGCTAGGGATATGGTTGCTAGGTGGGTTTGCTGGCTATGCCGGCACGGTAAGTGACCTCACGGATCGGGTCATTGTGGCGGGAGGGACGACGGGACCGATGGATTTTACTTTGTCCGATTTTGATCCGAAGCAGACTATCCGTACGGTCGCCGCTAATATTACCTCGGGAAACAATCAAACCTATGAGGCGCCGGGGACGCGAATTTTGCAGGGGTTGCAGCCTGACGTGGTCATGATTCAAGAGTTCGATGTGAATAGTAGTAGCACCGCGGATTTACGTAACTGGGTCGATTCCACTTTTGGTCCCGAGTTCAACTACTTTCGGGAGAACTATAGTGGAATTCCCAATGGGGTGATTAGTCGATGGCCGATTGTGGCCTCGGGATCATGGGACGATACCATCATCGGTGATCGGGGTTTTGCCTGGGCCCGGATCGATATTCCCGGGGAGAAAAATCTGTGGGTGGTCAGCGTCCATTTGAAGGCTTCCAGCGGCTTTGCTAGCCAGCGGCAGACCCAAGCTAGGCAATTGGTGGCCTATATTCAGGCCAATGTGCCGCCCGAGGATTATCTTTTGTTGGGAGGGGACCTTAACACCTTCAGCACGACGGAATCATGTGTCAGAACTTTAGGCGCTCTGCTCACCACCGCTGCGCCGCATCCGGTGGATCAAGCTGGAGATCCAGACACCAATGCCAATCGCAACGAGCAGTATGACTGGGTGCTCGCGGAACCGGAGTTGGATAGCTTGGAGACACCGGTGAAAATCGGGGCTCTCTCTTTTGCTCATGGGCTAGTTTTTGATAGTCGGAAATTTACCCCACTCAATTCGGTCAGCCCGGTGCTCTCCGGCGACAGTGGAGCGAGCAATATGCAGCACATGGCGGTGGTGAGGGCTTTCGCGGTGCCGGCCTTGGAACTGCTCACCGTGACGGTGAGTAGCAGTAATCCGACCTTGGTGCCGATTGCCAATGTTGTGGTCGGTGGCACTGGGGTAAACCGGACGGTGACGGTGACGCCAGTGGCCAGCCAGGTCGGCACGGCGACGATCACCTTGACTGTGGGGGATGGGGTTTCCACGGCGAGCGATACCTTTGTCGTGACCGTCGGCGCGGCCCCTGTCATCACCTCGACCAGTAGTTACAGTGGAACCGTGGCGGTGGCCGGAACAAACTATGTCACCGCGACGGGCACGGGGCCGATAAGCTACGGAGCGAGCAATTTGCCGGCCGGCTTAAGCCTAATTTCATCCAATGGGATGATCCTTGGCACGCCGACTCAAGCGGGCTCTCAGCAAGTCGTGTTGACCGCCTCCAACTCGCACGGCTTAAACCTGCGGACGAATTCCTTTTTCGTCGGTAAGGGGACAGCGACGATCACCCAAGTGCCGGCGGCTTCCGCCATCGCGGCTGGACAGCCACTGAGTGCTTCCGTTTTGACTGGTGGGTCGGCGAGCACGGCCGGAACCTTTCTTTGGACGATGCCGAACTCGGTTCCTGCCGTGGGGACGGCCAGCTATGGGGTAACCTTCAATCCGAGTGATGAGGCCAACTATCATCCGGCGGCGACCATGGTCGCTGTGACCGTGAACCCGGCGGGGACCACTTACGGTGGCTGGTTGGCTGGGGAGAGCGCGTCGGATGGGGCGCTCTTAGACTACGCCTTTGGCGCGGTCACTCCCGGAGCGCTGGATCCGAGCCTCGAGCCCACCGTTGCCCTCGTGGAGGGAAATCTTGTCCTGACCTACTTTGTTCGGCAAAACACCTCCGGCTTGACCGTGAGGTCGAAGGCGAGTGTTGACCTGGCGGCGGGAGCGGCTGGGTGGGCGACCAGCGGGATCACTGATGTGGCGGTCGGAGGACCAACCACCGTGAACGGCGTGAGCGTGCAGCAGCGCACGGCGAGCGTGGCGGTGACTGAGGGGCAGAAGTTCCTCAAACTGGAGGCGGGGCAGGAGTGATTGGCTTGAGGTCGGCCCTATTTTATTTCTTCTGGTCCGGTGCGTGGAGCGTGGAGCCACGCAGGGCGACTATGGGAGGCGCCAACAAACGGGACTCCGAGGGGAAGGAGAGCAGAAGCAAGCCTATCTTGGAGCTTAAATTCTGGTGCTGCGCTTAGCTTTCTTGGCCCGCAGGCCTCAACTATTCACTTTCATGCTCTGATCATGACAAAGTTTAATTCATTAAACCGGACGCATGGCCTCAGGG
>CAIZMQ010000096.1 GCA_903934135.1 uncultured Verrucomicrobiota bacterium | reverse complement strand
TCTTCGGCGAGAAGGCGGCCGATGTGAAGGACACCTCGCTCACCGTGCCTTCCGGCACCTATGGCATCGTCATGGACGTCAAAGTCTCCTCCAAAAAGGAGCTGACCAAGTCGAAGCTCTCGCCAGTCGAGGCCAAGAAGCATGCCAAGCAACTCGACGAGGACTACAAAAAGCGCAGCGAAGAACTTCACGAGCAGCTGACCGAAGCGCTCTCCAACGTCCTGCTCGGCGAGAAGATCCCGCTCGATGTGGTCAATGGCGAAAGCGGCGAAATCATCATTCCGGCCAACCGCAAGATCACCAAAACGCTCCTCCGCAAATTGGCGGGCGTCTACAACCAGGTCGAGATCGACCCGAGCCCGATCCGCAACAAGATCCTCGAGATTATCGGACAGTACCGCCACCGTTTCGACGACCTCCAGCACGAGCGCGAGGAGAACATGATGCGGGTGGAAAGCGGCGACGAAGTCGATCCCGGTATCGTCAAGCAGGTCAAAGTTTACATCGCGAGCAAGCGCAAGCTAAGCGTGGGCGACAAGATGGCCGGGCGCCACGGCAACAAGGGTGTGGTGGCCAAGATCGTGCCCGAGGAGGACATGCCTTTCCTCGCCGACGGCACCCCGGTTGACATCGTGCTCAATCCGCTCGGCGTGCCGAGCCGCATGAACGTCGGTCAGGTCCTCGAGACCCACCTCGGCATCGCTGCCAAGGCGCTCGGATTCAAAGTGGCCACGCCGGTCTTCGACGGCATCAACGAGGAGAAAATCTTCGATTACATGAAGCAAGCGAGCAAAGTCGACGGCTTCACTTGGGTGCAACCCAACGGCAAGGCCATCGTCCACGACGGACGCACTGGCGACCGTTTCGAGCAGGAAGTCGTGGTCGGCTACATCTACATGATGAAACTCGGCCACTTGGTCGCGGATAAGATCCACGCCCGCGCGGTCGGACCTTACTCCCTGGTCACCCAGCAGCCGTTGGGCGGCAAGGCGCAATACGGCGGCCAGCGCTTCGGCGAAATGGAAGTCTGGGCCCTCCAGGCCTACGGCGCCGCTTACACGCTGCAGGAACTGCTCACCGTCAAATCCGACGACGTGCAAGGCCGCACGCGTATTTACGAATCGATCGTCAAGGGCGACAACTCGTTGGAAGCCGGCACACCGGAGTCCTTCAACGTTTTGATCAAAGAAATGAAAAGCCTCGGCCTCGATGTCAAAGCCGGCAGGCCCGGACACGTTCCGGCCGACCTCGTGGCCTGACCACACCAAGCGATCCAAGAAAAATCATGAGCGACCAAATGCTACGCGACCTGTCCGGCGAAACCGCGCCGGCCTTCGACCAAGTCTCCATCACGGTGGCGTCCCCCGAGTCCATCCGTGCCTGGAGCCACGGCGAGGTGAAAAATCCCGAGACGATCAACTACCGCACGTTCAAGCCCGAGAAGGGCGGACTTTTCTGCGAGCGCATCTTCGGTCCGACCCGCGACTGGGAGTGCACCTGTGGAAAATACAAGCGCATCAAACACAAAGGTGTGGTCTGCGACCGCTGCGGCGTCGAGGTGACCCTGGCCCGCGTGCGCCGCGAGCGCATGGGCCACATCGAGCTGGCCGTGCCCGTCTCGCACATCTGGTTCTACAAATGCACGCCGTCCCGCCTCGGCCTTATGCTTGACCTCACCGGCAAGCAGCTCGAGCGCGTCATTTATTACGAGGATTACCTCGTGATCGACCCGGGTAACACCAGTCTCGAAGCCGGTCAGCTCCTCAGCGAGGCCGAGTTCCGCGAGGCCGAAGAGCAATACGGCGAGGACTTCACCGCCGGCATGGGCGCCGAAGCGCTGCAAAAACTTCTCGAGCGCATCGACCTCGGGGCGCTGGTCAAAGACATGCAGGAGCAGATGGAAAAAACCAAGAGCAAGACGACCAAGACCAAGCTGGCCAAACGTCTCAAGCTCGCCCAGGGGTTCCTTCACTCGCGCACCCGCCCGGATTGGATGATCCTCAACGTCCTGCCCGTCATCCCGCCGGACCTCCGCCCGCTTGTTCCGCTCGAAGGCGGGCGTTTCGCCACGTCCGATCTCAACGACCTTTACCGCCGCGTGATCAACCGCAACAACCGGTTGAAAAACCTCCTGCAGCTGAAAACCCCCGAGGTCATCATCCGCAACGAAAAGCGCATGTTGCAGGAAGCGGTGGACGCCCTCTTCGACAACGGCCGTCACGGCCGTGCGGTGACCGGCGCGAGCAACCGCCCGCTCAAATCGCTCAGCGACATGCTCAAGGGCAAGCAAGGCCGTTTCCGCCAGAACCTGCTCGGCAAACGCGTCGACTACTCGGGCCGCTCGGTCATTGTCATCGGACCCGAGCTCAAGCTCAACCAATGCGGTCTGCCCAAGAAAATGGCCCTCGTCCTTTTCGAGCCCTTCATCATCCGCCGCCTCAAGGAACTCGGCTACGTGCACACCGTGCGCAGCGCCAAGAAGATCATCGAGCGTCAGGAGCCGGTTGTCTGGGACATTCTCGAAGAAGTGACCAAAGGACATCCCGTCCTCCTCAACCGTGCGCCGACCCTCCACCGTCTTTCCATCCAGGCTTTCGAGCCGCAGTTGATCGAAGGCGAGGCCATCCGCATCCACCCGCTGGTCTGCACGGCCTACAATGCCGACTTTGACGGTGACCAGATGGCGGTGCACGTTCCGCTCTCGGCCGAAGCACAGCTTGAAGCCCGCATGCTCATGCTGGCGACCAACAACATCTTCTCGCCGTCGAGCGGCAAGCCGATTACCACGCCGTCGCAGGACATCACCCTCGGCTGCTACTACCTCACGCAAAATCCCCGTATCACCGCGAAGAACCGCGACGAGCGTCTGCCGCTTTTCGCCGATGCCAGCGGGGTCGAGTTGGCCATCTCGGAAGATGCGATCAAGACCCACACCCGGATTCTCTACAAAAACCCCGACTTCGGGAAGCAGACCGTCTATGGCGATCCTTCAAAGAAGGTGATCGAAACCACGGCGGGCCGCGTCCGTTTCAACGAAATCTGGCCCGAAGGCCTGGGCTTCATCAACAAGCCGGCCGGCAAGAAGCAGCTGAGCGAAATCATCTGGAACACCTACCAAGTGGGTGGCCAAAAAGTCGCGGTGGAAACCCTCGACCGCCTCAAGGACCTCGGTTTCAAGGAGGCGACCCGTGCCGGTATTTCCATCGGCATCGTCGACATGATCATCCCGAAAGAAAAGCAGGTCGAAATCGACCGGGCCCACAAGCAGATCGACGAAGTCGAGAAGCAGTACCGCAAGGGAATCATCACCGACGGTGAGCGCTACAACAAAATCATCGATATTTGGACCCACGCGGGTGAGGAGATCTCCAACGTCATGTTCCGTACCCTCGACCACAACGAGGGACGCAAGGAAATGAATCCGGTCTTCCTTATGGTGGACTCCGGCGCCCGCGGCAACCGCCAACAGGTCAAACAGCTTGCTGGCATGCGCGGCCTCATGGCCAAGCCGTCCGGCGAGATCATCGAGCGCCCGATCACCTCGAACTTCCGCGAGGGCTTGACCGTCCTCGAATACTTCATTTCGACTCACGGCGCGCGTAAGGGCTTGGCCGACACCGCGCTGAAGACGGCCGACTCCGGCTACCTGACCCGCAAGTTGGTCGATGCCGCACAGGATGTCATCATCACGGAGGAAGATTGC
>CAIZMQ010000095.1 GCA_903934135.1 uncultured Verrucomicrobiota bacterium | reverse complement strand
GGCGACACCAGCGGCAACTACCACCCGCACGGCGAAGCAGTCATTTATCCCACCCTCGTCCACATGGCGCAAAGCTGGGCCATGCGCGAAACTCTGGTCGACGGCCAAGGCAACTTCGGCTCGGTCGAAGGCGATCCGCCGGCCGCCATGCGTTACACCGAAGCGCGCCTGACCCACCTCGGCACGGCCCTCATGGCCGACATGGACAAATCGACCGTCGACTTCGTCCCCAATTACGACGAACGCCTGACCGAGCCCGTCGTCTTCCCCGCGGCCTTCCCCAATCTTCTGGTCAATGGCGGCACCGGCATCGCCGTCGGCATGGCCACCAACATGCCGCCGCACAATCTCGGCGAAGTGATCGACGCGATTTGTGCGCAGATTGACCAGCCCGACATCAACCTCGACGGCTTGATGAAGCACGTCAAAGGCCCCGACTTCCCCACCGGTTGCCAACTCTGCGGGGTCGGAGGCATCCGCCAATACCTCGAAACCGGCCGCGGTTCGGTCAAGGTCCGCGGCAAAGCCGGGGTCGAGGAACTCAAAGGCAACCGAGAGCAGATCGTCGTCACGGAGATCCCCTACAACGTCAACCGCGCCACCTTCGTCGAGCGGGTGGCCGATCTGGTCAACCAGAAGACGATCACCGACATCAGCGCCATCCGTGATGAATCGGACGAAAACACGCGGGTCGTCATCGAACTCAAGCGCGACGCCAACCCCAAGGTCGTCATCAACAACCTTTACAAGCACACCGCGCTGGAGAGCTCGTTCTCCATCACCATGCTGGCCATCGACCATGGCAAGCCGAAGTTGCTTTCGCTCAAAGAAGCCATCGCCTGCTACATCGAGCACCGCCGCGAAGTCGTCCTGCGCCGCACCCGCCACCTCTTGGCCGAAGCCGAAGTGCGGGCCGAGAAGCTCGAGGCCTTCCTCATCGCCCTGGCCAATCTCGATGAGTTCATCCGCATCATCCGCGGCTCGAAAAACCGCGAAGAAGCCAAAGTCAAACTCCTCGCTTTCGAGTTCACCCGCAAGCAGGTCGAGAAATTCGGGATCAAAGTCCGCAGCGAAGCGCGCCTGACCGATGGCGAATACCTACTGACCGAACAGCAGGTCGACGACATCCTCGAACTGCGCCTCTACCAGTTGACCGGCCTGGAGAGCGACAAGGTGCTCGGCGAATACCAGACCCTCCTTTCCACCATCGAGGACCTGCTCGACATCATCGCCCGCGAGGAACGCGTCCTCGACATCATCAAAGGCGAACTGCGCGAGATCCAAACAAAATACGCCAACCCCCGGTTGACCGACATCGTGCCCGACGAAGGTGAGATGAACATCGAGGATCTCATCACCAACGAAGGCTGCATCATCACCGTGACCCACCGCGGTTTCATCAAACGCACCGCGGTCAGCGCCTATCGCGCCCAGAAACGCGGCGGCAAAGGTGTCATCGGCATGCAGACCCGCGAAGCCAACGCGGAAAACGCGGAGGACGATTTCGTCGAACACCTCTTTACCGCGAGCACGCACGACTACCTCGTCTTCTTCACCAAAAAAGGACGCTGCTACGTCGAAAAAGCCTACAACATCCCCGAAATGGGCCGCGCGGCCAAAGGCCGTTCCATCGCCAACCTCCTCGAGTTCAAACCCGGCGAGGAAATTGCCGCTGTCATGCGCATCCAGTCGAAGTTGGGCGCGGGCAAGGACGAGACATGGGACGAGAACCAGCACATCCTTTTCACGACCAAGACCGGCGTGATCAAGAAGAGCAACCTTTCCTCCTACCGCAACATCCGCAAGGGGGGCATCATCGCGATCAACATCGAGGATGGTGACGAATTGATTGCCGCGCTCATGACCAACGGACACAACGAAATTGTCCTTATCACCAAGGACGGCATGAGCATCCGTTTCAGCGAGGACGGCATCCGTGACATGGGTCGCACCGCGACCGGAGTCTGGGGCATCCGTCCGGCCAAAGGTGACTTCGTCATCGGGGCCGCACTGGTTGTCGCGGACACCACCCTTCTCGTGGCCGGGGCCAACGGGGTGGGCAAACGCACCGAATTTGACGAATACCGTCTGCAAGGCCGCGGCGGCAAGGGCATCATTACGATGAAAGTCACCGACAAAACCGGTGTCGTGGTTGGCGCCCTCAGCGTGCGCGAGACGGACGAAATCATGCTCATGACCAGCGGCGGCCAAAGCGTCCGCACCCGGGTGAGCGAGATCCGCATGACCGGCCGCAATGCCCAAGGCGTGCGCCTCATCGGCCTCGGCGAGGGTGAAAAACTCCAAGCCATGGCCCCCGTGGTCAGCCAGAGCATGGAAGAGGAAATCGAAAGCGTCGAAATTTAGCCGAGGCGTCCCCGGTTCCGTTCCATGACCTCCTCGGAGGTCCCCAGCCAGAACGCTCCCCGCTACAGCAGCGTGGCCGTGACCAGCGGACGCGCACGTTTGGCCGGACGCTTGCGGCTCCCGTGTTTGGTCAGCACGCGCTTGGCTTCGGCCCGCGTGCCCGGTCGCTTCCGCACGGCCGCGAACCGCTCCCGGGCCAGCGCCACCGCGGCTTGGTGATCAACCACGGGAGCCGGGTAGTCCTTGCCGATGAAGCAACCGCAGCGGGTCTGCATCTCCCAGGGCATGAGATGCGGCTGTGACAACCACGATTCGGGCACGTTGGCCAACTCGGGAATCCAGCGGCGGAGAAACACGCCTTTCGGATCCTGATCAAGTGCCTGCTTCGCGGGCGAGTAGATGCGCAGCGTATTGATGCCCGTGGTCCCCGATTGCATTTGGAACTGGCTGAAATGAATGCCCGGCTCGAAATCAAGAAAGTGCCGCCCCAGATAAACGGCCGGCTCACGCCAGTGCAGCCAAAGGTGGTAAGCCGCAAAGCTCGCCACCATGGCCCTCATGCGAAAGTTCAGCCATCCGGTGGCCCGCACCGCGCGCATGCAGGCATCGACCATCGGATACCCCGTGGTCCCTTCTTGCCAGCGGCGGAAACGCTCTTGGCCTTCCAACGTCGCCGAAAATTCTTCGCGCATGCCGTCGAACGCCCGGGAAAAGTTCTCGAACTCGATGCGCGGTTCGTCTTCCAGCTTCTGCATGAAGTGGCAATGCCAGCGTAGCCGCGCGCCGAAACTGGAGAGTGATCCGAGCCACCGCCGGTCGACCGGCCCGCCGCTGCGTACCAAGGCACGAAGCTCGGCCACCCGGCTGCCCGCCGCTTGGTGGATCGTCCGCATACTGAGGCAGCCAAAAGCAAGATACGGGCTCAAACGCGAGCACCCCTCCCACCCCTCGACCGGGCTCGACATGTCCGCCCGGTAATTCACGCCCCGCTCCTGCAAAAACGAACGCATCACCGCACCCGCCTCGTTCATCCCTCCACGTTGTGCTTCGGGCTTGGCACTGGGCGGCAAACCCAAGTCTGCCGGCGTGAGCAGGCCAACCCCGGAGAGTCCGCGGGGCGAAGCCATCCTTTCCGGCTGGAGAAGCGCCGGACGGTTCATCCGTTCTGCCCAGCGTGCGGACCAACCATCGCGGCTGCGCAAGGGGCGGATGACGCCATCCTGACGGAACTGCTGCCAGCGGATGCCCCGCTGCGCAGCCCACGCCGCGACACGCACATCCCGGCGGTAAGTAATCATGTTGCCCGTCTCGGCGTGGGAGAAGAGAGCTTTGACCGGCACCTCCTCCGCCAGGCGATCGAGAACCTCCACCGCTTCGCCGTGG
The DNA here is from genome assembly GCA_903934135.1 of uncultured Verrucomicrobiota bacterium. Classification (GTDB taxonomy): domain Bacteria; phylum Verrucomicrobiota; class Verrucomicrobiia; order Chthoniobacterales; family JACTMZ01; genus JACTMZ01. The sequence continues at coordinate 2,326 of CAIZMQ010000095.1, read as the reverse complement.
CGCAGAACCAGCACACCCCCGCGCGCGGCCAAGGCCCGGCCGAGATCGTCCAGGCATTGGTTGAGGAAGATGAGATGCGACGGATCAAACTCCCCGGTGCGGTAAAGCGCCGGTTCGTAGATAAAGAGGCCGAGCACCGGCCCGTCCGCCGCCGCCTCGGCCAGCGGTTCATGGTCTTCGAGGCGAAGGTCGCGCTTGAACCAAACGAGGTTGACCGGCGTTCCCTTCATGCCGCTTTCCCGTCGTTCTGCCGTCGCCGGTCGCGCCGTCCGGTGCGGCAAGCCTCGCTGCAGTAGCGGACCGCATCCCAGTCACGCTCCCACTTCTTGCGCCAACGGAAAGGACGGCCACAGGCCGCGCAAAGCTTCTCCGGCAAATCCGATTTGGCCACTCCTCTCATGAGAGCCCCTCCACGCCGGATTTGGCGAGCATCCGCCCGACCTTGTTCCAAAACGGAAAGAAACCGCGGCTGGCATGCGGCAGCAAGACGGAATCCCACTTGCGGCGCAGGCGGCCCAAGGAAATGCCCCGCGGCAAAAGGTCCGCTGGCCATTCCCGGAGTTGGTCGCGCAGCGGGCCGACAAACGGCTCCATCAGAAAAACCGACCCGACCCCCTCCGCGACGCATGCTCCAGTCATCGCCTCGGGCGTCCGGCAGACGCGCACCTCACAGCCAAAGTGCGCCGCGGCGCGCCGGGCCGCATCCGCCCGTGCCTGCCCGAGCCACTGCGCACGAGGCTCCGAGGGCGGAGGTTCCGGCTCCGGGATAAACTGCAAGACCACCGCCGGCCGAAGCGAATCCGCCGGACTTGTTTCGAGGCAAAGGTCCTCGTCATGCAGAATCAGGGCAATGCGCCGCTGTGGGTCAGGCAACCCGACTTCGTTTGGAAGTTCCGGCAGCCCGTTCAAGTCATCGACCGTCGGATCGTCGGCCAGACCTGCCCGGGCCACCACATGCTCGTCGAGTCCAACGCCTCCCGCCTGCTCAAGCAATTCCGGAGCGCAGAACTTGCGGATGTTCCCGGCTGTGGCCAGGTAGGTCTTGCCCCGCGTCTGTTCTCCGGCCACCCACCGCCAGCCCAGCGTATTGCTCGCCGGGTCCGCATCGAGCAGATGACGGAAAAAATGCTGCGCGCCGAGTTCCCAGGGCAACCCGCAATGGTGGATCCAATAAGAAGCCCACCACATCCGCGCATGATTGTGCAGGTAACCGGTCTCGAGCAATTCACGCGCAAAATGATTCATGATGCCCGAGGGTGACCGGCCTGCGGCCACTTCGCGGCAGGCTGTGGCTACCTCAGGATCCACGGCAGCATCCGAAACACCGTAATGATCCCAGACCCGCGGATGCCTTTCCAACCACCCCTTCCAATAGCCGCGCCACAGCACCTCCTGTAAAAATTTTTCGACCACGCGGAAGGGATACTTCTGCAGCGCCGCCTCCACCACCTCGGCCTCCGTGATCAAGCGATGCCGTATCGCGGCGGAGAGGCGGGAAACATGGGGGTGACCGGAGGCAACGTGATTGCGCCTGGCCGCGTAAAGCGGAGCCTCGGCCAGAAAGTCGTCAAGGCGTTGCAGCGCCGACTGCCGGGTGGCGGGAAATTCCATCATGGTTTGAACTACGCGGCAGCCTACGGACCAAGACGCCGACCGCCAGCACAACGCTGGAAAACTTGCTATTCGCCCCCGATCAAGCTACGTAGATAATTATGGCAACTACGTATTCCATCACCGAAGCCCAAGCCAAGTTTCCCGCCGTGGTTCGCGAAGCCGCCGAGCATCCGGTCATCATCACCCGCCGGGACAAAGTCGTCGGCTACCTCCTCTCGCCGGAACGCTTCGAGGCGCTCCTCGAAACCATGGAAATCCTGGCCAACCCGGAAGCGATGAAAGCCATCCGCGATGCGGAGGAAGGCAAAACAAAATATCACCCAATCTCCATCCTCGATGAACCCGGCGATGAAAATTGAGCTGAGCGAACAAGTCTCGACCTTTGTCGGCCGCCAAGCGCCCGACGGACGCAAAGTGCTCCGCCGTGGCCTGCGCCAATTGGCCACCGAGCAAGGCGACATCAAGCAACTCGAGGAACGTCTCCACGGATTTTGCCGTCTGCGCGTCGGACCCTACCGGGTGATTTTCCGCTACATCCTGGCCAACGGAAAACGTGTTATCCGCTGCGAATACGTCGAACGACGTAAAATCGTCTACGAAGCCTACGAAAAAACCATCTCACTGATGCGCGATTGAGGGTGTAACGACACCGGCCGACTATTCCTCCACGGCCAAACCCTTCCCCCCGTAATCGCAAATCCCCCGTTTTTTT
>CAIZMQ010000094.1 GCA_903934135.1 uncultured Verrucomicrobiota bacterium | reverse complement strand
GTAGTTCGCCTCGCTGTGCGTGATCGTGTCCCCCCACGGAAACCGCTTCCCGCGCAGCCCTCCCCGCGCCGCCTTCTCCCACTCCGCCTCCGTCGGCAACCGATAACCGTTGGCCAGGAAATTGCACTCCGGATCGGATGTTCCCGTCCTCATCACCACCGTCCCGTCCAACGTATAGCACGGCGTCAAACCTTCCTTCTGGCTCCGCGCATTGCTCCACTTGACTGCTTCATGCCACGTGACGTTGTAAACCGGATGATTCGATGCCTTGCCGCTGGCGCTGCCCGTATTGATGTCATATCCGTGCGTCCCGGCCCACGACGCCACCTCATCCCACAGCGCCTTGCTCACCTCATACTTGTCCATGTAAAACTCACGCACACTCACCGTATGCACCGGCAACTCGTCGGCATCGCCATCACCCGAGGACGACAGCGCATTACCCATCTCGAAACTCCCCGCCGCAATCAGCGCCATGTTGGTGGGCGTGGCACTGGTCGTGGTAATGCGCATCCGATAGAAGGCCTGGGGGGACTCCGGCATGTTTGTCACCACGGTCTGAATCGTCTGCCAGCCTGTGACCCCGTCGGTGGACACATCGAGGGACAACACCACGTCGGTCTGCGCGTCGACGGTGGATGGTATCACGGAGGCCAACAGCGCCACGACGCCAAGCAGGCGGAGAATCGTCTTCATGCCCGAGAAGCTTTTCCCCCGCCTGTCATTCCAGCAATCAAAATCGGTCCGCCGGCAGCGACCTTCACGGCGTCGATCCATGCAAGAAGATACCCTGACTCGGGACGCTCCTGGCTCGTGCCACCAATAAGGTAGTTGGTGTCCACGATCATTAGCCCACATGCATCCGTCGACGAAGACGGCGACTTTTTGCTTAGGAACCGGAGGCGCAGCCGCAGATAGGTCGCTTTGCGGTATGGGAACTATTGCCCAGTCACCTCGCGCGCTGCCGCGGCTAGACTCTGCCTATGTGGGTACTACTGGCCCTTGGTGCCGCCATTCTGTGGGGGGTCAGCTATGCGGCACGCGGTCGGGTGATCCAAGGCGGAATGAGTCCGGCCGGATTCTTCTTTTGCTACGCGATCTTCGCCGCGTTGATGGCGGGGGCCGTGCTGATGGTCAGGGGGGAGATGGTGTCGCTGCCGCGCGCGATCGACCGCCTCGGGAAGGATCGCATCTGGCTGCTGGTCTCGGTCGCCACCGCGGCGGTCGGGGGGCTGCTCATTTACGTGGCCATCGGCCGGAAAAACGCGACGCTGGCGGCCTTGGTCGAGATTTCCTATCCGTTCTTCGTCGCGCTGTTCGCCCGGGTCTTTTTCCGCGAGACGCACCTTGATCCGGCCAGTCTTTTGGGCGGCATCCTCATCGCCTGTGGCGTCTTCACCTTGTTTGTCGCCAACCGCCACTGAGGCCGCCGGTCAATGATCGTCCGATTGTCGGAGGCCGATCAGTTTCACGATTTCGATCGGCGTGGCGGCATGGTCCGGGCAGCCAATGGAGTTGGCCGTCTTGATGAAGCGTTCGGATGTGGCTCTGTCTCGCGCCAAAGGGGAAGGACGCAATCGCGCGTGCACGGCGCGGCACCGCGCCTTCGCCTTTTGGTCTTTTATGTTGATCTCGCCCGCCGGCGATCCCGCTTCGCGGCTGTCATCCACTCCCGGCATGGGGTGTAGTGCCCGCAGTGCGCGCGGCGGGCGTGTCAGATCAGCCCCCGAAAACCATATTCCGCGCTCAGCTCATTCCTCACTCGCCACCCGCCACCTTTCACACGTCACGGCTCGCCGCAGTGAGCGTATGACGCACAAAGGCCTTTTTGGGCTGACCGAGGCCGGACAGGCTTGGGAAACCGAAGGAGAGAAGACCATGGCAAAAAAAGATCCGGAGAAAGTCCTCAAAGACCTCGAAAGCTACCGAATCGACGGGGATGGTCAGCGTTTGCTGGACGAGATCGACTCAGTCATGGACGTCGAGTCGGTGGATGATACCCACGCCACGGTGAAGCATGCCTACTTGGGTTTTGTTCCGGACGATGAAGGTGTCGATCGATTGACCTGCGAGTTGGCCACTTGGGAAATGCAATGGGACAAGCAGACAGCCAGCTGGTGCGTGGAGAACTGGGCGGACGTTGAGACCATTTTCCAGATCGATTTCACCAAAGACCGCATCCCTTGGAAAAAGATCCGGGGTTTGTTCTGCGCGAGCGACGAAGACTGCGCGCAGACCATTGCCTCAAACTCACGTTTCGAGAACGAATTCATCGCTGCAACGGCCAAGCTGCCAGCGGACGAGGATGATATCTACTCGGTGGTTGCGGACCCGCTTTTGCGCAAAGCGCTCTGCCCACCAGAGGAGCGAGGATAGTAGCTGTTCGCCTCGATTTCGAGGATGCGCTGAGCCGTCCGCTACGCCGCTCCCGCCTGTTTCTTCCACAGCTCCAAGGTATCGATGAGCATTTGCCACGATTGCGGCGACATCTTCTTCGGCATGGTGATGGTTGCCGTTTCGCCGTCGGCAAGGGGAACAGCGGTGGTGCGTTCATCGCGTGGTGCGGTCGTCATGTTGTCCCATGATCTCCGCAAATCCGATGCTGTCCGTCCGTAGTAGATACCGGGTGTAACCGTGTCGGGCACGGTGCGGAAGTGTCTCACCCCTTTCACGCTTTTGCCTGAGAGAGTGCTGAAAGTCTGCGGAGCGAATGTCGGCTTGGGTTTGGTGATCGCTTTGAGGTCGGCGAGATCCATCGTTGCGCGAAAGTCAGCGAGCAAAGACGACACGGCGTTGCGGTTGAATTTTCTTTCTTCGACCAAGTAAGCCGCCATCTCCGAGTTGGGTGGGAGATCCGGGCCGAAGCGGTTCCACAGATCGTCGTAGATCGGCGGACGCAAGGCAGCCTGCCGCAATGCAGTTTTGTATTCGTCCGACGTCGTTTGCCACAGCGCGATCACTTCGCCCAAGGCGGTGAGCACGCAGGCTTTGCCCCGCGTCGGGCTGGCCGGAATAATTTCGAGCAGGCCGAATTTGCTCAGCGCCGACATCCGCTGAGCCAACCAACCGCTCCCTCCCTCGTATCCGAGCAACATGGACAAGTCATCCTGCACGCTCGGGTGCATTTGCGTCTTTTCGTAGATCCGGCGGGTCAGCGAAACCGCCTCCGGCAAGCCAATGCAGGGGTAGCTCGGGCTGCGCATCCGGCTGCCCTTTTCCGAAGGGGATGGGTTTAAGGAGTCCATACGTTTGTGGTTATAGTGGTTCAATGTTGTGCAAAGTGGTGCACAGTGGCAAGCGTTATCTAAAACTATTTCGCTTATGATAACCGACACGCCACTAAAACAGCCTTAAAAGAATTTGACAGATCAAGAAACCTAGTGCAGATTATCGCTACTGGGAAGACATTCCCTGCCCACGGGGGCGGCAGAGTGGCTCACACTGAGCCCTCTGTGATCCGAAACCGGGAGGGCGGGGAAGACCCCTTCGCCAGTAATTAGTCATGATAACAACCGATGCTCCAACGAGCACCAATAGCACGACCGCCCCCGCGGTGGTCGACAACCCTGGCAGCAAGTATCCCTTTGCGAGCGTTTCGCTCTCCGATGGGGATCTGACTGCCATCATCACCAAGGTCAACGAGTTGAAGGGGCTTTTGCCTCTGATGCCCGATCTGACCCCAACCGAGCGCCAGCGCATGTCCAAGCTAGGGAACAAGTCGCGCGCCTTCGCCGATCTCGCCCTCGAGACGGTCAAGGTGGACTCTGGAGTTCTGCCCCAAAGCGTGCCCGTCGGCACGTTTGTGGCGCAAGACGAGCTCCTTCGCGACCTCAGCTTGGTGCAAACGCACGTCACCGACTTGAAATACAAGCTCGATGACGCGCTCCTCCTCATCGGTAACTACATCTTCGGCGTCAGCCGGACGGTGTATGCCCTGATGAAGACCCCCGCTGCCCAGGCCAAACTGCAGGAGCAGAAGGCCGCCATGAAGCAGCGCTTTGCCAAAGTCAAAAGCCAGTCCACTGGCTCTGACACCCTTCAGGCTTAAGGCCTGAGATTGCACAGTCCCCGATGCTGGTCTCATCGGGTGGGGCATCCAGTTCGCAGCTGGGTGCCCCAATCATTTTTGCCGTGGGCTGGCTTTAGGAAACCAATCGTCCCTCCCTCCCCCGTTCGCAAGTAAAAACGTCCTTCCGCAGGAGATCGACGGAGAAAAAAGCTTCATCGACCGAGCTCCGAACGAGATCGATCTCCCTCCGAACTCCACACGCGGAGTAAAAAGCTCCGTCGACTGAGTTCTGAGCTACTCCGTCCGAGTTCCGAGCTCCATCGACCGAGTCAAAAGCTTCAACGACGGAGTTCATAGCTTCGCGGGCCGAGTTCCGGACTCCGTGCGCGGAGTTAAAAGCTTCATCGACCGAGCTCCGAACTCCGGGAGCCGAGTAAAAAGCTCCGTCGTTCAAGCGCTGAGCTTCATCGACCGAGTTCCGAGCTCCGTGAGCCGAGCAAAAAGCTCCGTCGACCGAGTCCAGAACTCCGTCGCTCTGCTAACAAGCCCAGCCATTCTACTTTCGAAGTCCGTCGGCCATATTCCAAAGCACTTCGGACCTCGAAGCAGGGATTTTGAGGCAGGAGCTAATACGCCCACTGGGGCACGCTTAGAATAACAGCGCCCTTGGAATCGAGCTGCAGACTGTCTTGATGACGTTCAGCCCAGCGCCAGAAGACGTCGACCTGACGAGCTGGTAGCGAATCAAGCGGTTGCGCGGGCATGCCGAGATTTTGCTTGAGATGCTGCCACGCACGGCGGCCGTCAAAGAGCGGATGCTCGTAGTCGATGTCGGTGTAGCTCTCGACTGTCATGCCGGTAAGTGACTGCTGCGATACGTCAAACGGCTTACCGCGTTCGGGCAGGCACAGGTAGGCTGCGAACTTGCTCGGGGCAAAGAGCCCTGTGCGTGGGTCGTGGGCGATGTAGCGTACGCGGCGCCGACCCCAACGCTCTCGCTGGCGCAGATCTGCCATGTCTTTGTTCCAACGATGGATATTGTAGACGACTTCAACGGCATTCGCTGCAAAATGGATGTCGCTGTCCAGCGCACGTCCGAGCACGGACGCCACGCTCATCATACGGCTAAGCTCGGCATCAATCTGCAGCGGTTCTTCTCTGAGGCGACTGGTTTCGAGATGATTCAGCCTCTTGATTTCGGCACTTTCGATGGAGGGAAGAAGCGGTGTTTGGAACGCACGCAACCCGATCGCTCGCATAAGCCCTACCGTGTGCGCACAAAGGTTGCTGCGACCCCTGTCAATATGGCGGCTCACCATCGAAACAAAAGTGTCCTGCGCCGGCAGCGGCTGCAGCAGGTGAGCCGTGGCGAATTTTGCATGGTTAGCGACTGGATCTGCGCGGCTGATTTCCAGCTCTACCCACACCCGTCGCCCGGTCGCGACTTCCTGAAACATGGCGTCCGCCTGAGGCGCATAGCCAAGCCATTGCTCCAGTTCGGCTGTCACAACCTTTACCTCTGTTTGGCAGGTCCAGCCCTCCGGGCAACGGACCTTGAAGTCTTCCTGAAGATGACGCGCCAGGTAAGGCATGTAATTTAGCCGGCAAAAACGTTGGTACGGTGCCAGGCGAGGTGCTGGGTGGCGGGGCGGAGGGCGACGCCGTCGAGGAAGTGAAGTTTTTTGCCGTGGCGGCTTTTCAACCACCGTGCGTCTGGGCCCCATTCGGTGAAAACTTCGTGTGCGACGAGGATGCGGTTGCGGGGGTCGACGGTCCAAAGGCCTTCGTCGAACATCCAGTGGGCGTCGCGTGTAAGGGCGAGGCCGTTCTCCGGGTGGTCGTTGCGGCTCTTAGAGAATCGATGGATGTGGGCCGCCTCGACGATCGAGCTGCCACGCCGGGTGTGGACGCCGTAACCGGTCAAGGCACAGGTGAAGCGGTATTGCGTCACGACGATGACGCGGAAGCGGGCGTCGCGTCCTTTAGCTTCGTATTCCGGTGATTCCTCGCGGATCTTGAATTCCTGTTTGCGCGCTTCGGCTTTGCTGATGCCGAGCGCGGCGAGCAGCGCTTTCTGTTCGGGTTCGGGAAACCACGTGCGGATCAGTTGCCATCGCGCGGCTTTGCGAAAGTCTTTGTCTTGCAGACAGGCGAAGAAATCAGGATCGAGCCTGATACGGTCCGTCGTGTGATGCGACCGGCTCGGCCGGCCGTCATCGCCGAGCGCCTGCCAAAAGCCCTGGTTGCTCAGGTAGTGGAAAGGTTGCCCGAGCCCCGGACGCCCTCCCCAACGTTCTTGCACGAGAGCCCAGTAGGAATCGAAACGCAGGGAAAGCTCGGGCGTCTTGCCCAATTCAGGGCTTTTGAGCTCCCCGCTCTCGGCCAAATCGAGGAGGCAAAGAAGAAAGAGAGGCTTGTGCGGCGCGAACCGGGCTTGGCCGTTGAGCTTACGGCGGCTGATC
>CAIZMQ010000093.1 GCA_903934135.1 uncultured Verrucomicrobiota bacterium | reverse complement strand
CGCATTTGCTCGGGCAGCACGATCCAACCGTTAAGTGCCGAAAAAGCAGCAACCATGATGGCGACCAGCGCAATGGCCTCGCTGATGGTTAGCCTGATGCCTCTTTGGTGTCTGACTTCTTCGATGCTCATGGTGCCAGGATTTGGCTGGCCTCGATTAGGGTTTGGCCGAACTGATGCGGCGCCAGTGGCCAGTTGTTGCGGGGCTCCGGGCTTTGCAGGAATGCTTCGGTGACTGCGTCGATCCACTGGCGAACAGCTTGAAGCTTTGGAGCCGACCTTGCCGCGGCACTCAGTCTGCTCTCGATATCCAGCAGGCTGACTAATTGCATGGGGCCGTACCCTTGAGCGATGAGCCACTGCTCGGCCGAGGTGAACTCGGGATTAAATGCGGAAACGGGTAAGCTTTGCAGGGTGATAGAGCCGTTGAGCTTGGCATACTTGTAGAGTTCGTCGCCGCTTCGGGAGAGGTAGTCCGCCGGCATAGCGCTCACTGCTCCGGCGCGGATAAGCAGGGTCGTCTCTGGCGTGTTGCCCTCGGAGTCGAAGAGTTCCTCCGGTACGTTTTGGATTATTTCACTCGTGGTCATTCGCGGTAGAAGGTGAGGACGACGTCTTGGATGACGGCGCCGTTGCTGTTGTTGCCGTTGCCGTAGGCTCCGCAGTAAAGGGCGAAGGACATCCATCTGTCGGTGGCCACCAAGGAGGTGGAGGTGGCAAAAAGAATGCGGTCTGTGCTGGCTGAGGGGCCCCCGCCGAAGTCGCCCAATCCAGCAACGATGCTCAGGGTTATTCCATCGAATACGCGGATCTGGCAGTGGATGCCGTCGTTGAATGAGCCGGAAACACGCACGTAGGCTGCGATGCGGTAGGTGGCCCCTGCGCCGATCATCTTTTCCGGATTGAAGATCCGCGGCCATGAGCCGTCCATGCCCCAGGACTCGACCACGTTGCCCGGGGGTGTGCCGAGTGAGAACATGCCCGAAGGGTTCTGGCCGTTGGGCGCATAGTTGCTTGAAGCAAAGGAGAGGCCGCGGAATCGGTTGAGAATGAGCGGCCCCCAACTTGCGGAGGTATTGGTCAGGCCGGCTAGCTGGTTGACCGCAGCGGCCGACATCAGCCCTGGGTTGGTTGAAGTGGCATTGGGAATCGTGGACTGCCCGGTAAAGGCAATGTTGCGATGATCCAAGACTTGGATGCTGGCGTTGACGCTTGAGCCGCCTGCGTAGCTGAGTTCGGCTGTCGTGCCGATTGGGATGGCTGGACTCAGCCGAGCCGGAGAGGAAGTGGTAGCGATCCGGGCGGGTATGCCCCCAAGGTTGACGATTCGGCGCCACGAACCGCCGGGAAGTGGGGTTCCATCAAGTAGGACTGCAAAAGTGTCGATGCCTGAAGTGCCGATGATCCAGATTGAGGCGCTGGGAGCGGCGTAAAACTCAGCTGGAGTGGTTTGGTTTGTCAGCGCGTAGACGCTTTTTAGTTCCGCCGGGGTGTGGGTATGCCCGGTCTCGGATTTTAGTGCCAGGAGGCTGGCCAACCCGTCCACGTCTTCAATGACGTGGGTGTGGGGTTCATCGCCGTTGCCTGAAGGGCCAGTGGGTCCGATGGGCCCAGCAGGACCAGGAGGACCGACTTGGACGACTTCAACGACTTGCGCCCCGACTTCGATGACTTCAACAATATCAGCCATGGCTTTATGGATTGGCGGCGACCCCCAGTGGTCTGGTGACCTCAGGCGTGACCTCGGTGTTTCCTTCCAAGAGACGCAGGACTTCGCCATCCGGGGCGACAAGTTCCAAGTCCCACACTCCTCTTTCGGCCGGCATGAGTTCGGTTTCCGCTGCGCTGGAGAAGAGGGTTATCTCACCGGTTGCTGCCCCCAGGATGATTCCGCCATTCTCGCTGGACCAGTAGGCGCGCACGGCAGTTGAGTTGTAGTCGGGACGCATTTGGGCGCGGCAGGTAAAGCCGGTCAGATCGACTGGCACAGCGGCCGCGACTGATGCGCCTGCCTTGTAGACAAACTTCTGACGGAAGGTGGCCCCCTGCTTGATGGTCAGCTTGTAGGTCATGGCGCGGTGTGGTCGTGGATTTCTGCGATGACGTTGAAGTTGATGCTCTGGCTTTTGCGCACTTTGCTGCCGATGACGACGGTTAATTCGGCCTCAAGGGTTGTGGAGGTTCTGCCGCCCAAGAAGATGTCGTCAAAAGCGGGCCCCCGCAGGGGAATCGAGACAAGCCAACCCTTGGAGCGATCGGTCGGCGCAAGCCAAGAGACGGAGAAGACCGGTTGGGTCTGGCCGGGAAATGCGGCCACGAAGAGTCCTGTGCTGGTGGAGGCAATGTCCGCATCGGGGATCACGTAGATGTCGAGATCGCTGCCACGCTTGGCGCTGATCGCAGCCAGGGCCGTGGATCCGGCGCTTTCCGCCGAAAGAGTTCCGGAGGTCGTATCGAGATAAAGGTCCATCCTGACTTTAGTCCGGTGTCAAAGTCAGCAGTCGCAGTGCTTTTGGTAGGCACCGGGTTCGGCCGTGGTGAGGTTGGACCAGCGATCCTCGGGGCAGGAACTGGTGGCGATGGACGCTTTGACCGGCATAAAGCAACCGCAGACCGAGCACGTGCGCCGTCGGGCTTGGTATTGCGGGCACTGTGCACAAATGGCCAGACGCTGCTCGCGCATGGCCGAGAGCGGAAAGCCCGCCGATCCCCAAGCGGCAATGTCTGAGCTAACGCGGTAGGCTTTGGAAAGAAGTGCTCTCATACGATCTGGTAAGCGGCGGAGTCGTCAAAATAGATGCCTGGAAAACCGGGCACGCCGCCGGCGGCCTCAATGTCCACGGTGCGTCCCCAAATGTTGGTGATGGAGAAGGGGACTCCGTCGATGCTTTGGCCGTCGAAAGGAAACGGAGACAGCGAGGAAGCGTTGGACTGCAGGCTCAGCGCGTAGGTGGCCAACACGGTGCCGCCATCGGTCACATTGAGTAGTGCGCCGGCGGAGCTGTTGGCCACGCCCAAGGAGGCGTAGTTGATTAGCGCGATGCGGAAGGTTTTGAAGGCCGGGAGCGAGGCGATTTTGTAGCCGACCGGCAGATAGTTGACGCTGGCGGTGGCATTGCGCACGGCCTCGGTCCAGCCGGT
>CAIZMQ010000092.1 GCA_903934135.1 uncultured Verrucomicrobiota bacterium | reverse complement strand
TGCAACAGGCTATCCAGCGCGGCCCAGTCAAAGGTGTTCCGGGCTGGGTTGACTGCCGTCCACTCCGCCGCATATTCCTGCCCCCGGACATAGGGAAACTGGTCGACAGGATGCCCTCCCGCCCGGTCCCACACGCCATAGGCTTCCCGGGGCAGCCCGAGATCCGCATGGGACTGCACCGAGCCGCCGGCGAAAGCCGCGGCGGCAAGGATCAGGCGGAATAACCCGCAGCAGCTTAGCGGGATTCCGGCCAACGCTTTGCGGCAAAGTTTGGGGGTGCCTAGGTTCAGGGTGACGTTTCCAGCGCCTTCACGGCGACGCCATACATGGCATAAGGATAACCTTTGCCCGGGATGCCGGGAGGGCCGAGAGTCACGGCGGTGGCGGAGAGCACGTCCCGGCGCCAGACGGAATGGGTCAAATTCAGTTCGCCCGCGGCGTCTGGCTTAAGGGCTTTGACTTCACGCGCAAATTTCCCCCACGGACCGCTGCGCACGCGCAGGCCGGTGTCGCGAAAATCACGCTGCAGCCAGGCCGGCGGGGTGGCGCGGGTATCGAACAAAACATAAACCGCGCATGGGCGGGATAAATCAAGGCGGATGTTGTTTTTTACCGGTTCACCCCTTTCGCGCTTGGCAAAACTCTGGAAAGTCCCGATCAAATCCGCACCCTTCAATTCCTGAGGAAAGACTTGGCCGGGCATGGCGTGCCATTGGAGTTGGAGATGTGAGTTGAGAGTGAGGGAAGCCAGTGCCCCCTCGGCCATGCCCCCTGGCACGACGGTGTAACAGCGGTAAAAATTGGCTCGCTTGATATTGTCCGAAACATTCAGGACGACCGGGGAATCCGGGGAGTTAAGACCACGGACCTGCAAGCGCCCCCCTTTCAGGGTCAGCATGTTCACGCGCTCAAGCTTGGCGTCCCGGGCGCTCATGCGCGCCGCCTCCCCTTCGACGAGACTGGCGAGCCGGCTCTCTTGGGTCAGCGGAACTCCCGCCCGGTAAACCTGAACTTCCCCCTCAAAGACCGCAATGTCGGTGCTACCATCCGCGCAGACCGAAGTCCCGAAGCTTGTGCCGATATCCAGCACGTTGGCGGACGGTGTTTCGACCACGAACCCTTTGGCTTCATTTCCCACGTCGGTGTTGATACTGCCCCGCTCCAAGCGCAACAGCATGGGATTGACAAATTCCAAACTGACGGGGCCTTCAAAATCCACCACCGCGCCCGAAGAGATCCGGAACCGGAGCGAACCGGTCTGCATGTCGAGCCGCTCCAGCACCACCCGCTGACCCACCTTGTAGGGGGATTGCGAAGAGGCAAGAATGTCCACGGACACCCCTTTGGCGGGGGCAAGCGACAAAACTTGCTGGTCACGATGGGGCACCAGCCAAAATGAGAGGCTCAGGAGAAGTGCCACCCCGGCGGCCGCCGCCAGCATGGCCCGGCGAAGCGGAAACGATTTGCCGAACGGGATAAGGTTGGACGGGGCTGAATGATCGACCGGTGCCAAGACGAGCGATTCCGGCACGCCCGCGCGCCCGTTTTGCCAGATGAGCAGCGCATGAATCAGCACTTGCTGATGGTAAGCTTCGCGATCGGCCGCACTGCGGTGCAACCTCTCTCTGAACAGCTCGAGATCCGACTCGTCGGCGCTGCCTTCCAACACGGCATGACAGAGTTGCTCGAAAGTTGGGCCGTCGTGATTCATGCCATTCGCCCCCTTCCGACCAGCGATTGTACGCAGACGGCCAGTATTTTGCGCAGCCGGTAAAATAAAGCGGCCACCGCATTCTCCGGGCGGGAAAGCCGCACCGCGATGTCTCGCACCGCCTCGCCCCGACCATAGCGGGCGAAAATAAGTTCGCGCTGCCTCGCGTTCAGCCTCTTCAGGCAGACTTCCAATAATTTAAGTCGCGAGTCCGCAGTGTCAGCGGATTCCTCCAATTCCCCGGCAATCGTCGCGACTAAGGTATTGTCCAAGACCAACCGCGACCGCTGCTTGCTTTTCCGATAAGCCATGACCTCAAAGCGGGCGAAGGCGTAAGCCCAACGCAGAAACGGTTGTTCCCTGTCGTATTGGGACCACCTGCGGCAGAGCTTCATGTTGGTCTCCTGCAGCACATCGTCGGCGTCATTCGCTCCACCCAAGAGTGACACAATAAAGGCATACATCGCACTCTGGGAGGCGGTGAGCCTCTGGACGAATTCGGGCGGCGGTCCGCTGGTCTCCGGCATGTTTCCTTGCATAGAAATACTCAAACTCTTTCAGAAGCAATGCCGCAGATATGACGGAATTTATTCCCCAGGATGAAAACTTTTGCCTCTTCGGCCTTTCAAGCGGGCCAGAAAGGAGACATTCCAGTGTGGTGTTTGGTCCGCTTCGAGGCAAACGGGGATTCGGAAATGGTGCCAGCGGGGGAATCCACGGATGGGGGGTCGGGCGGTGCTTTTCCGTCCGCTCATCGCTCAAATCTCCAACATCTTATGGTTTAGCCTTTTTTTTCCGTCATATGATTTACCTTTCGGCTGAAGGTCTATGGCAGCTCCCCAGCCCTGCACCCTTTTTTAGTGTGCTACCACCCCCAGAACAAACCGCAAACCAGATTTATGAACCTCCCCTCGCTACTCCGTAATCAGGCCCTCCCCTGCGCCATCACCCTCAGCCTCCTCGCCGCAGGCTCTGCTTCTGCCGCTGACGGCACATGGACTGGTGGCACTTCGACCATCTGGGCGGATCCAGCAAACTGGTCTGGATTCGTTCCCGGAGGCAGCTCCGCGAATTCTGACTTAGCAACCTTCAATTCCGGTACCTACTCGTTCGCACCGACCGCAGCGAGCAGTTATTTTATCGGCGGCTTGATTTTCGGCAGCTCCAGCGGCGCCATTACGATCACGACGGGGACCGGAAACGCTCGCCTGAATGTCGATTCCGGCGGGATTGAGATGAAGTCCGGAACGGGCGCTGTGAACATTGGGGCTTCACTTGCCGATTCGCAGGGGGCAAGCATCGTCGCCAATCAGAACTGGGCCAACAATTCGAGCAGTCTGCTGACCGTCAATCGTGTGTCGGTCGATAATGCCTCGTCAGCAGGCACCTACACACTGACGATCAATGGATCAGGGTCCGGCGGGGTGAATTTTTTGAATACCATCGGCGACGTAAACGGTGCGTCCAGCGCCACGACCTTGTTCGCCTTGCAGATCAACTCGACTGGTGGAAATACCATAATCTCCTCGGGCAACAGTTTTAGCGGTGGCACCACGCTGACCCAAGGCAATCTGCTGCTCGGCAACAACACCGCACTAGGGACAGGCGGCCTCGCCCTCAACGGCGGCAAGATTTCTTCCAGCTCAACTGGTACTCAGCTTCCTGCCAATAACACCACCATCGGCGGTAACGTCACCCTTGGTGACGCGGTAAATGACGGCAAGCTGACTTTCAGCGGAACCATCGGCCTCGGCGGAGCCACCCGCACACTGACCACGGATTCCTTGGTGGAATTTACCGGCGTCGTCGGCGGTGCCGGTGGAATCATCAAGCAAGGCACCAGCACGCTGAGACTCCTCGGCGAGAATACTTACACGGGGGGAACGACCATTTCCTCCGGGATCCTGCAGATCGGACTCGGCGGCACGAGCGGCTCGGTCGTAGGCGACATCGCCGTCGACGGCGAACTGATCTTCAACAAAACAGACAGCGCAGTCCTCAGCAATACCCTTACCGGTACCGGGGTCTTGACCAAGAATGGGGCTGGCACGCTCATCCTCACGACAGCTGCCAGCGCCTTCAGCGGAACTACGACTACCTCGGGGGGGGTGTTAGCGCTAAGCAATGCCAATGCCTTGAGCAACTCGGTTCTTCAATTGAACGCTGACGGCAACCGGATTGCCTTTGTCCTGCCGGACGCCACCGACTACCGCCTTGGCGGGCTGAGAGGCACTGCGCCGACTCTTGTCATCGGGTCTAATTCGCTGACCCTCGGTAAGGATGCGGGGACCAACACCAGCTTCGGGGGCGTCATCAGCGGCACGGGCGGACTGACCAAGGTCGGTTCCAGCACGCAGACCCTCGCGGGTACGAACACCTACAGCGGCACGACCACGGTCTCGGTCGGCACACTGTCCGTCAATGGCAGCACCGCGGGGGGTGCGGTCAGTGTTTCCAGCGGAGCCACCCTGGCCGGCAGTGGCACGGTCGGCGGGGCGACCACGATCAATAGCGGCGCCTTCCACTCGCCGGGCAACTCCCCGGGAGTGCAGACCTTCACCAACGGGCTGACCTACAGCAACGGCTCAACCTTTGTCTGGGAACTCACGGGGAATACGAACAGCGGTCGCGGCACCGCCTTCGACGGCGTCAATGTCAGCGGCGGCCTTCTCACGATCGATAGCGGGGTGACCAACAATCTTGTCTTCAACGGAGCCGGTTCCACGGTCAGCTGGAGCGATGCCTTCTGGGCCAGCAACCAGCAATGGTTGGTTTTCAGCAATGCCTCCTTGCCGACCGTCTCGTCCAACGTCTTTGAGACGATCAACGTCGGAGTCGACAGCATCTCTCAGTCGTTGACCAGCGTTCGGTCCGGTTCGAGCTTTTCCTGGGATACGATCGGCGACGACTTGTATCTGACCTACGCGATTCCGGAGCCTTCGACCTACGCGCTTCTCGCGCTGCTCGGCGCAGGCTTTGCCGGCCGCGCTCTGGTGCGCCGTAGGCGGCGCCATGGGGTCGATTAATCGGTCACGCCAAGCCGCGCACCCCCCACCCCGAAGCATCACTGGGAGTTGAAAACAAAAGACAGAACGTCGGCCGGGTTCACTCTCATCGAGTTGCTCGTGGTTATTGCCATCTTAGCCGTGCTTGCCGGCGTGAGCTTTGCGGCACTGGGCCAGGCGCGTCAGTCCTCCAGCCGGGCCAAATGTTTGGCCAACATGCGTCAACTCAGCTCCGCCTACTTGTCGTCGATGGTCGATAGAAATGGCGCGTTGATTCCCTCAAACGAGGAAGCGGGAGGCACAGCCACCTGGTATAATCTGATCGAGCCTTATTTAGGGCTCAGTAACGCCGCATCGGTGAACTGGATTAGTCTGAGTTGCCCGAACGCTGTGGCTGGATTGGCGGAAGTGGGGGTGAATTCCTCCACCACATCGAGCAGCCGTGCGACCTACGGGTTGAACTCCGCGATCAAAGCCAATGGAGCTTTCAGTCGCATGGCGAGTTTGAAAACCCCTTCGGCCACCGTGCTGCTCGGCGACACCGATATCTCGCCCAATAAGGAGTGGACCACCATGGGTATTCAAAAATCAAACACGAAAGCGTGGCACAAAGAGAAGTGCGGCATCTGCTTTTTCGATGGCCATGCCGAATTTGCTGATCAGTCGTTTATCAAATCCACGAAAAAAACGGACCTTTTCTGGAAGGGCGTGGAGTAGTCCGGTCGGGGATTCTCTCGCCCGCCCAGGCTCGGAGCCAAGGGGCGGACGATAGGATGATCCCTCCTCCCGGAGCGAGGCTGACAAAAATTCGCAGGGGCGCCCTCGCCCATCGTTGTTTTCCCCGTCACAATCCGTCTCCACTGGCTAAAGTAGAGGAGAGTTAAGAACGTATGGGTCCCGGTGTCTTATTTTCGCTCAGGAAATCCCCCTTGAAATCCCTTTCCCTCCTTTTTGCCGGCCTGCTGCTGGCCCCAATGGCCGGTGCGGCTGATTCCTCGTGGCCGGACATCCAAGTTGAGGTGAAGGCAGATCAACCGGCCGCGGTGAAGCACAGCCTGAAGGAGGCGGCGGCGGGGCGCACGGCGTCTTCAAGGAAAGCGATGATAGCCCGAAGGAATATGATGTGACCGCCTTTGGAAAAACCGAGCCCGTCAAACGGGATGGCCTCCATTCCGCGCTCCTGAAATACGACAGGAAAGATTCGTTTGCCCAACGCCGCGAGAAGCTGCAATCGCAATGATTCGAGCTTCGATAAAATCGGGCTCGAAAATCTCACTTCATCGCTGCTCCTTTTTGCGCGTGGTGGCTATCGGCTTGGCGTGCTCTGGCTCGGGGTTGCTGACAAATCTGGTTTTTGCCGAGTCTGGTCTGCCGCCTACCACGGCAACAAAAGCCCAGCGGTGCTTTCTCTTTGAGCTGGGGCCGCTGGTCATGAAGGAAGACGCCTTGCGCGATGCCAATGGCCAATTCTCGCTGGCGCAACTGCCCGCACCGGAGCCGAAGTGCCAGGCGCGCCTCACCGGCAATGTCACGCCGCTTACCGAGCGCATGTGGCAGATCGCCCTCGACGACGTAGAGCGCAATCAGGTGAAACATGAGTCGGGCGTGGTCTATTTCGGAGCCGGCAGCCGGTATGGCGACCGGGTCTACGCACGCGACATCTCCATCGCCGGCGTTCTGGGCGTGAACCGGTTTTATCCCAACGAGATGCTGGCCTCGCTTAAACTGACGCGGGAAATCCGAAAGGGATTGGGCTACAAGGTTTCGGCACCGCACAAGGTCGATGAGATCGATGCCCCGTGGGAGGTGATCGCCCAAGTGGACAAGGAGGTCATGGCGAAATACAAGACCAATTCCTACACGCGGGCCACCGACGATGTGGTCTGGCTCTGGGCGGCGGACGATCTTTTCACGCTGCATCCGGAACTGGCCGACTGGAAGTGGATGCTTGAAAACGGCGAGCTCTTTTTCCAAGACTTCTACACGCCGTGGTTCGACCCGAGCGACGGCCTGTATCGCGGCCAGCCACTCTTCCATGACCTCACCAGCTCCGCGTATCCCGAGGGCATGGAGATTGCCGATTGCGTGCTGCTCAAGGCGCTTTCCACCAACTGCCTCTACTACCGCGGCCTGCTCGCCATGGCCAAGGCCTGTGAAAAAGACGGTCGTCCGGCCTCGGAAAAAGAGCGGTGGCTGGCCCGCGCCGCCGCCCTCAAGGCTGCCATCCTCAAGGAATTCACCAAGCCCGACGGCACGCTCGCCTATTACAAGGATCGTCACGGCAAAATCAGGCCGAATCGCGAAATTCTGGGCACCGCTTTCGCGGCCATCTTTGGCCTTGTCGAAGGCGAGGCGGCGAAGAAGGCCTATGAAGGCTATCCGATGACCGACAAGGGTATCCCGCTGTTTTCGCCGTTCATTCCCGGCAACTCCGGACCGCACAACATGGCGAGTTGGCCGTTCTGCGACACCTTCTTTCTGTGGGGAAAAGCCCTGGCCGATGGCGGAGACTACACGGATCAAAACGCGGCGTTGCTCGGGCGTTCGCTCGGAACCGCCTTCGCGCCCAAAAAAGCCAAGGCGAACAATGAGGCCATGTGGAATCAAGGTCTGGGGTCTTTCCACGAAAAAATTCCCCTGCCCAGCGGACTGATCGACGGCTCCGGCCATCAACTCTGGTCCGCCGCCGCCTTCCTCAATGTCTGTATCCGCGCCGGACTTGTGGCCCAGGACAACTTTTGAGGGGCCAAGGCCTTGGAGATCGGGCTGGAAAAAAACCTAAGCCCGGAGCGACGTCTCCTTTTTCGATGGCCACGCCGAATTTGTTGATCAGTCGTTTATCAAATCCACATAAAAAACGGACCTTTTCTGGAAGGGCGTGGAGCAGTCCGGGCGAGGATTCTCTACTCCTCCCGGAGCGAGGCTGACAAAAATCGCAGGGGCGCCCTCGCCCATCGTTGTTTTTCCCGTCACAATCCGCCTCCGTTGGCTGAAGTATACGAGAGTTAAGAATATATGGGCCCCAGTCTGTTATTTTCGCTCAAGACATCCCCCTTGAAACCCCTTTCCCTCCTTTTTGCCGGCTTGCTCCTGGCCCCAATGGCGGGCGCAGCTGATTCCTCGTGGCCGGACATCCAAGTTGAGGTGAAGGCAGACCGACCGGTCGCGGTGGAGCAAAGCCTGAAGGAGGAAGCGGGTGGATTCCAGCGCCTGGCCATCACGCTCTCCAACCAAGGCAAGGAGCCGCTGACCATTGAGAGTATAACCGTGCGTATTCCGGTGGCTGAAAAGCTAACCGATGACCTGGAGGTGATCTATGGGAGCAGCTGCATGGGGCGCACGCCTTTGCTGCGGGAAAATGTCGGCACCCAAACCAAGAAAAGTTCCAGCCACATGTATGAGATGCTGCGCCTGAGCGACGGCAAGTATTTGTTCGCCGGTTCGCTCTCTTGGCGCATTTTCTTGCCGAATTTTACGCTCAAAGACGGGGCCTTCGAGATCTGGTCCCATGGCGAGGGCAAACAACTCAAGCCCGGCCAGACCATTGAGTACGAGCAGATCGTTCTCAAGCGCTCCGACGATTGGCTCGCGTTGCTCAATCAATTCGGTGCGGCCATCGCGTCGGAGAACGGAATCTCGAAACTTAAGCCCGCCGACTACAAAGGCTGGGCGACGTGGGATTACTACGGCCGGGTTTTCACCGACCAGGATATCTACAAGAACATGGATGCGCTGAACCAGCTCGCTCCGGAGGCGAACATGGTCCAGATCGACGGAGGATGGTGGATCGAGCGTGGAGATTACCAGACGGTGCGCCCGGACCTGCCCGGCGGCATCAAGGCGATCGTCTCCCGGATCAAATCCGAAGGAAAGACTCCCGGTCTCCACTTCGATGGGTTCCGGGGCGATGCCGCCTCCGAAATTTGCCAAACCCACCCCGAATACTTCCTGCACGATCAAAATGGCGAAATGATCGTAGACGTGAAGGAAATGGCGGACAGGGTCATGAAGTATACCTACTTTGATTACTCCCATCCCGGGGCGAGAGCGCACATCGCCGAGTGCATCCGGAACATGAAGGAAAATTGGGGCGTTACCTATTTCAAGGTGGACTTCATGCGCTACGGCTTGGAAAACGACATCAAGGCCCGGAACAAGCATGTCACGAGTTTCAAGGCCCACGATCCGACGATCACTGGTGTCGAGCGCTTCCGGTTGGGGATGCAGGCCATGCGCGAGGCAATGGGGCCTGACAGTTATTTTCTGGGCTGCTCCGCGGTATTCGGGCCGTGCATCGGTTTCGTGGACGGCATGCGCACGGGCGGCGACATTCATCCCCAGTATGAAGCTTTTCCCGAGCGCTGTCTCGCCAACCTCGGCAACTTTTACCTGAGTGGCAAGGTCTACAATGGCGATGCCGACTACCTCGTCTTCCGCGAGGCCGCTGACGAAGACGCAGCGGTCTCCCAAGAACAGCACAAACATGGCGGCAGCATGACGATGAATGAGGCGCAAATGTGGGCCGACTTCAACAAGATCTACGGGACCGCCCGCCTGCACAGCGACAACCTGACAACCCTCCGCCCGGAACGGCAGGCCTTGGTGCAGGAGGTATTTGCCTATCCGGCGATGGATGAAACTGTGCCGCTGGATATCTGGGAGCATGGCAAGGCCAAAGCTGACGGCTTCGAGTTGTTGCTCGCCCGGAAGGGCAAGGAAGCCTATCTCGGTGTTTTCAACTGGGGTGAGACGCCGAAGGAATACGATGTGAGCGGTTTTGGGATAGCCGAACCGGTCAAACTCGAAGGCCGCCATT
>CAIZMQ010000091.1 GCA_903934135.1 uncultured Verrucomicrobiota bacterium | reverse complement strand
GAGGAAAGGGCGTAGTCGGGAGAGGTGGTTCCTACGTTGAGCATATGATTAGTTTGGTTGAGTTAAGTTGAGAGCCGTAGTACAGCGGAGACAGCCGGAGGCAACTGAGGGTTTAGAGTTGAGAGTTTTGCGAGGGGAAAGTCGAGAGCTGGGATGAGTTGAGAGAAAGGATGACGGAGCCTCAAGGATGGGTCATGGCCTCAGGATCGACCCACTGGTCGAATTGTTCGCCAGTGAGGTGACCCGAACCGATGGCGGCTTCGCGGAGGCTGGTCTTTTCCTTGTGCGCTTTTTTGGCAATCTCCGCGGCCTTGTCGTAGCCGATATGGGGGTTGAGTGCGGTGACCAGCATGAGGGAGTCCTGCACGTAGTGGTTGATGCGCTCGAGGTTTGGCTCGATACCAGCCGCGCAGTGCCGGGTGAAGGATCGGCAGGCATCGGAGAGAAGGCGGACGCTGTGCAGGAAGTTGTGGATGATCACGGGCTTGAAGACGTTGAGTTCGAAGTTGCCCTGGGACCCGGCGAAGCCGATGGCGGTGTCGTTTCCCATGATTTGGCAGCAGACCATGGTCATGGCTTCGCTTTGGGTGGGATTGACCTTGCCCGGCATGATGGACGAACCGGGTTCGTTTTCAGGGATGGTCAGTTCGCCAAGGCCGCATCGCGGCCCGCTGGCCAGCCAGCGAATGTCATTCGCTATTTTCATGAGCGAGCAGGCGAGGGTCTTGAGTGCGCCGGAGGCAAAGACAAATTCGTCGTGGGCCGAAAGAGCGGCGAATTTGTTGGGATTTGAGGTGAAGGGGAGTCCGGTTAAGTCGCTGATGGCTTTGGCCGCGCGGTCGCCGAATTCCGGATGGGAGTTGAGTCCGGTACCGACGGCGGTACCACCGATGCCGAGCGACATGATCCCGGGCAGGGTGGCATCGATCCGGCCGAGATCCGCATCGAGCAGGGCAACGTAGCCGGAGAATTCCTGCCCGAGGGTGATCGGCGTGGCGTCTTGGAGATGGGTCCGGCCAATTTTGACGATGCCGGCGAAGGCTTTGGCTTTGACGTCGAGAACGTTGCGCAATTCTCGCACGGCCGGGAGGAGGTTGTGGACGACGACTTCCGCCGCGGCAATGGACATGGCCGTTGGAAAGGTGTCGTTCGACGACTGCGACATGTTGACATGGTCGTTGGGGTGCACGGGAGATTTCGACCCCATCTCGCCCCCGGCGAGTTCAATGGCGCGGTTTGAGATGACCTCGTTGGCATTCATGTTGCTCTGGGTGCCGGAGCCGGTTTGCCAGATGCGCAAGGGGAAATGGTCGTCGAGCTGGCCGGCGATCACTTCGTCGGCGGCCTGGGCAATGAGCGCGGACTTCTCGGACGGGAGTTTCCCGAGGTTCTCATTGACCAAGGCACAGGCTTTTTTAAGCACACCGAGCGCGCGGATGAGTTCGCGCGGCTTGGTGTCGTCCCCGATGTCAAAATGAAGGAGGGAACGGGCGGTCTGGGCTCCGTAGTATCGGTCGCAGGGAACCGCGATGGCTCCCATGCTGTCGGTTTCTTGGCGGATTTTCATGAGCAGGCTAACAAAAGTAGGGCTTGCAGGTTTCTTGGAGCAGAGCGGTGACAATTTTGCATCAAGTGTCGCACACGCTGCCTTCTTGGTTGTAATCCAGTCCTCAGGACGGAACCAAGACCACTTTTACGATACCGCTGATCGGTAGGGGCGTCACGGCCGGAATCCCCACCTCGGAGATCTGCGGGTTTGATGGCCTGCGGCTTACCCCCTATGACGAAATGACCAACGGCCCCCGGTTTTTCCGAAGGGCTACTTGTCCCGGGAAGTCGCGGCGGCTTGAGTGGGCGGCTGTCCCAGCTTTTCCTGCTCGTAAACCAGCCCGATAGCGGCACGCCACCGGTCCAGGGTGGCCATATTGCCAAGCGAATCGGCCACCGTCATGGCTGGAACCTCGTGGAACCCTTGGGCCACGGCACTGGCAAAAGCGTCTGCTTCGAGTTCGTAAAGCGCGGATGGGGCAACGACCGAGATGGTTTCCTCCCGGCCATGCCTGAGCAGGAAAAAGTTGGCCGGTTGGACCCCGCAGGAGGGGCGGTATGGGGCGGGAACGCGGAGCATTCCGTGGGTCCCGTAAACTCGAAGCGTGTTGTCCTGTTCGACGCCAAGGCTAGCTGAGACCTGTGCGACGAGCCCGGTGGGGAAGCGGAGGGTGGCCGCGGCGACGAGGTCAACGCCTGTCTCCGGATGGAGTTGTCCTGCGCCGGTGACTTCGACGGGATCGAGGAATGGCGCGCCGACCGTGGCACCGGCCAGCAAGCGCGCCATCGAGACGGGGTAACAGCCGACATCAAGAATTCCACCGCCGGCCGTTGCGTTTGACCAAAGTCTCGACCCGGGGTCGAAGGGAGCGTTGAACCCGAAGGCGCTTTGGATGAGTTTGATTTCGCCGAGCAGGCCATCGCGCACCATTTCGACGATCTTCGCGGTTTGCGGGTGACAACGATACATGAACGCCTCCATGAAAAGCACCGAGTGAGCACGGGCGGTTTCGGCCATGATCACCATCTCCGCGTGGGTTAACCCGGCAGGTTTTTCGCAGAGCACGTGCTTGCCCGCGGCGGCCGCACGGACCGCCCACTCAACGTGCTGCGGGTGAGGGGTGGCGATATAAACGGCCTGCACTCCCGGATCGGCCAGCAGCGCCTCGTAGGAAGCGTGGGCGCGAAGTCCGGGGAAGTCGCGGGCGAAGCGCTCCGCGTTGGCGCGCGATCGGCTGCCGACGGCGACAAGGCGGCCGTGCTGCGAGCGGTCCACGCCGCGGGCAAAACTCCCGGCAATCCGCCCGGTGGCAAGGATACCCCAAGCTAACGTGGTTTGATTGACAACTTGCCTCATAACCTGTCCGTATCCGCCGCGGCTCGGGTTGTCCAGAGTGGGGCAAAAAAACGGGGCGGCCATATATGGCCGCCCCGTTGTGAGTTGGGTTGAGACGGGACTTAGTAGTCCATGCCGCCCATACCGCCCATGCCGCCGCCGGGCATGGCCGGGGCTTTCTCCTTGTCGGGGATCTCGGTGACGAGAGCCTCGGTGGTGAGGAGCAGGCCGCTGATGGACGCGGCATTCTGCAACGCGCTGCGGGTCACCTTGGTCGGGTCGACCACGCCGGCTTTGACCAGGTCTTCGTAGTTGCCGGTCGCCACGTTGTAGCCTTCGTTGCCTTTGCCCTTCTTGACTTCTTGCACGATGAGCGCGCCTTCGAGGCCCGCGTTGTCGGCGAGTTGGCGGAGCGGGGCTTCGACCGCGCGGTGCACGATCTGGGCTCCGATGGCTTCATCACCTTCGAGCTTGAGGTTGGCCAGGGCCTTCTGGGCCCGGATGAGGGCGACGCCGCCGCCGGGGACGATGCCTTCCTCGACCGCCGCACGGGTGGCGTGGAGGGCGTCTTCGACGCGGGCTTTCTTCTCCTTCATCTCGGTCTCGGTCGCGGCGCCGACATTGATGACGGCGACACCGCCGGCCAACTTGGCGAGGCGCTCTTGGAGCTTCTCGCGGTCGTAGTCCGAGGTGGTTTCCTCGATCTGACGGCGGATCTGGGCGACGCGGCCCTGGATGTCTTTGCTCTTGCCTTCACCTTCGACGATGGTGGTGGCTTCTTTTTCCACCACGATGCGCTTGGCTTTGCCGAGGTCATCAAGGGTGATGCTCTCGAGCTTGATGCCGAGGTCTTCGGTGACGAAGCGGCCACCGGTGAGGACGGCGATGTCTTCCATCATGGCCTTGCGGCGGTCGCCGAAGCCAGGGGCCTTGACGGCGCAGACATTGATCGTACCGCGGAGGCGGTTGACGACGAGGGTAGCGAGGGCTTCGCCTTCGATTTCCTCAGCGATGATCAGGAGCGGCTTGCCGGTCTTGGCGACTTCCTGGAGGAGAGGCAGCAGGTCCTTCATGGCGCTGACCTTCTTCTC
>CAIZMQ010000090.1 GCA_903934135.1 uncultured Verrucomicrobiota bacterium | reverse complement strand
AGATCATCGACGCCGGCACCAAAAAGCGCATGAAGGGTGTGCTCAAGGACGTACAGAACGGGAAATTTGCCCGCGAATGGATTGCCGAGGACAAGAAGGGCCGCAAAAAATACAACGCGCTCCTCAAAAAAGGCGAAAAACACGGCATTGAAAAAACGGGGACACGTCTCCGCGCGCTCATGCCCTGGATCCAGAAGCGCAACCTCAAAGGCGCGCAAGCATCCTACGCCTGATCTCCTTTCCCCCCCGCTAGAGGAACCCCGCGGTGCCCCCAAGGCCCGCGGGGTTTTTCGTGTTCGTCCCCCGGTCTGGCCCTGAGCCCAACCGCTCGCTAAAAGTAAACCCATGCCCATCGCTTCCGCCAGCAGGCCGGTCCGCCTCGCCGAACTCGACCAGTCGAAGTCCCACACCCCGGAGAAATACCGTGAAAAACTCCGCGCCGGCCATTTGCGACTGCTCGAGTTGCAGCATGCCCTGAAGGACGCGAAGCGCAGCGTGATCATTGTCGTCGAGGGTCCTGATGCCGCGGGCAAGGGCGGGACGATCAGACGGCTGGTCGAGCGTCTTGATCCCCGTCACATCCGTGTCTACTCCACGATCAAACCGACGGACGAGGAATATGCGCACCATTATCTCTGGCGGTTCTGGAACAAGCTCCCGCGCCGCGGGGAAATCGCCATCTTCGACCGCTCGTGGTACGGCCGTTTGCTGGTCGAGCGGGTCGAAGGCTTCTGCACGCGAACCGAATGGCAGCGCGCTTATCGCGAGATCAACGAATTCGAGCGCGTCCTCCACGATGACGGGGCGATCATGATCAAAATGTGGCTGCAAATTTCCAAGCAGGAGCAGATGGCGCGATTCAAGAAGCGCGCGACCGATCCGATGAAAAATTGGAAGATCACCGAGGAGGACTGGCGCAACCGCAACAAATGGACTGCGTACCTCAAGGCCGCCGAGGACATGTTCGCCAAGACCTCGCCCGAGTTCGCTCCGTGGCAGGTCATTCCCGCGAACTTCAAATGGTATGCCCGTGTCAAGTCACTCAACACGGTCTGCAAACGCGTCGGCGCCGCGCTCGGCGTGAAATAAGGTGACCAATGGAGCGGCGGCGCTATGGCCAGAGCGCTCCGCTACTCCTGCCCGCGTTCGAGATGCAGCCGGTGCAACACGCGGTGCACGACGGGCGAGGCGAGGATGCCCACGCTCGACACAACAATCAGCGTGCTGAACAGCGCGTAGAGCGAAGAAAAGATTTTCAGGTCATTGCTCGAACTTCGCTCCGTGTAGAGGGGGCCCGCTCCGCTCAGGAGCATGCTCGCCTCGAGGAACGAATCCACCAGGTCGAGGTCCGAGATCAGGATGTAGCCGGTCGTCCCGATGGCCAGCGCGACCGCGATGATTCCTGCGACGAGCAGGATCTGCCGCAGCACTCGCCCGGCGAAGACATGACTCGGCGCCAGCGGTTCGGAGCGGTGTTCCCAAGGCATAAGGTGTTGGCCATGTCTTTACGCCCAACCAGCCCCGATGCCAACCCCGCCGTCCCAGCGACACTGAGCAGCGCTATTTTTGTTGGTAAAAATGAACAAACAAGTTAAACGACTGTCTGAATTAACAGAGTAAAAACGTCTTCGCACAGGCCATTTTCTCTTTAAATCCATGGCCGCCACCCTTGACAACAGAAAAAGATCTGGGACTTTGGACTTCTCCCCCATGAAGTTTGCTCCCGCAGTCTGGCGGCGCCTGTTGGCTGTCGTCTGTGTTCTGTTTGTCCTCCCCGGGGGGCGCCCTCCTTCGGCCCACGCCGAGGCGATGCTCCAGCTTTTCAACGTCTCCTGGTCGGAGGTGGCGCGGAAAATGCCCGAGTTGGCCGAGGCCGGCTACAACTCCCTCTGGCTGCCGCCCGCGGCCAAAGCCTCCGGCGGGCTGTCCGTCGGCTACGATCTCTGGGACGCCTACGACCTCGGCTCCAAGGACCAACGCAACACCGTGCGCACCCGCTACGGCACCGAAGCCGAGTTGCGGCACATGATGGAAGTGGCGCATCGGTTCGGGATCCGGGTCTACTTCGACAACATCATGAACCACCGGGCCTTCGACGTGCCCGGCTTCAATGAGAACACCCCGATCGGGGGCGAAGGGCAAACCGAGCTCTATCCCGGCATGGTGGCGGAGGATTTTCACCTCCTGATGACCGAAGACGGCTTCTACCGCAAGTGGGACAATACCCGCGATTGGGGCAGCGCCTGGCAGGTGCAGAACCTGGGATTGTCCGACCTGATCGACATCGCGCACGAGACACCCAACGCAAACTTCGGACCATCGGAAGGCTCGACCCACCCGAAGTTTTCTTTCGTCCGCGACCTCGAACGTCCCGGACAGTATGACAAAGACAAGGACGGCAACACGGCTTATTTCGGGATCCTGCTCGATCAGGCGCGGGCCGAGTTGGGCGCCGGGGCGACGGATGAAGAGATCCGCCTCAAAGCCCGCGGATACATTCTGGCCAATCGCGGGGCTTTCGTGGAGGACGTCGGTGCCTACTTGATTCGCGCGGCGCGTTGGACGATCGATCGCACCAAGGCCGACGGATTCCGTCTCGACGCGGTCAAGCACGTGCCGGATTTCTTTTTCGGCCAGCAATCCGGAGCCGGTAAGGACACCAGCGATGCCGGATATCTCGGCGGGGTGCAGTGGCAATTCAACCGCACCCGTGGTTTCAGCGACGCCAACCACCGCGATTCCGTTTTCGAAGACAAGAAGCCGCGCGATGACGGCTTTTTTTTCGGCGAGCACCTCGGCCAGCCACCCGGCTACGGGGGCTACTGGGACGCGGGCATGCGTCTGGTCGACAACGACCTCCGCTCGAAACTCAACAGCACTCTCGGCAATCCCAGTGCCGGCTTGCAGGGCCTCGATGCGCCCGGAGCCGGCGGGTTCCCCCAAGGCATGGGCGTGACCCACGCCAACAGCCACGACAGCGACTTTGCCGCGCAGAAGGAATGGCAACATGCTTTCTACATGACCCGCGAGGGCATGGGGCTCATTTATTCCGACGGCTACAACAAAGCCGAGACGCTCGGGGAGTCGGGCGGTGCCTTCCCGCGGCATGCCAACACGCATTATCTCGGACAGTTCGGCGACCCGGGTATCCCGAACATCTTGAAAATCCACAACGACTTCGCGCGCGGCTTGCAGCAAGGCCTCTGGGCCGACGGCGATTATCTTGCCTTCGAGCGCCGCGACAACCGCAACCCGGACGGCTCGACCCGCAGCGGCACGGCCGCCGGCGAGATCACCATGGTCATGATGATGAACGACAACACGGTGGCCGGTCAGTCGCGCGGCATTGCGACCAGCTTTCCGGGCAATGCCTGGCTGCACCAATACGCGCGCGGTCCGGACGGCTCGTTCATGGGTGACTTCTATGTCGCCGCCAGCAACCTGCCCGCCGTCGTCGTTCCTGCGGGCGGTTACTTCGTCTTCAGCTACCGCACTCCGGAGGCGTCCGACTTGTGGACACGTCCCATCACGCTCCACCAAAACGGCGAGGAGGTTCCGCAGATCACGGTCACGCGCCAAGACGGCCGCGATGGAGATAAAAATTTCAACCCTTACGGACTGGATAACCGAGGCTTTCCCGCCGGGACCTCGCCGCCTGACTTGACTTACCGCACGACCGTGCCGGTGGTCAAAGGCGGCCCCGTCACCATCCTGGCGCGCGCCGATGGTTCGGCCGAAAACGTCCTGTTCAAGCTCGACGGGGGTGTCGACCTCAACGGCACGGGCCTAGGAACCGATCCCGCCCTCCGGGACAACCCGCCCGGTCTGCGCACCGACGTCTTCCTTGGTTACGAACAGCCGGACTTTGCCGACCGCCAACATCCGGAAAAATTCGCGGCGCGCGACGTGGTGCGTAACAAGATCGGCTCCGTCGGAGCCGAAACCTACACCAAGACAATCGGCGGCGGCGCGACCGTGAACAACGGTCCGGCAGCCGCCAACAACTACAACAGCTACAGCGGCAATGTCGCCCAGTGGATTTTTCACGACCCCGCGCAGACCGTCGGCGGTCCGGCTGGCACCAACGGCGTCGACGGTCCGCAACTCGTCGAGGGCTCCGATGACCTTGTCGTCTGGGCCAAAAGCAACTCGGTTGGCGGTGGTTTCAAAGCTTTCGTCTACTACACAACCGACGGTTCCTTCCCCGAGGGAGCCGGCGGCATCGGTCGTGGCACGACCAAATCGGCCGAACTCAACTTCCGTCACAACCAAAGCACCGACGACTGGTGGGGTTCAGCCAGTATTCCCAAGCCGCCGGCCGGCACGAAGTTCACCTACAAGATCGGTTTCTGCAAAAACGAGGGTACCGGTGCCCCCGCCTGGTGGCCGGGCGACGCGGGTTCGGTCGCCTACAAGAAAATGATGATGACCACCTTTCGTGTGGCCGATTTCAATCCGGAAACCGTCCAATTTTTCCCGCACAACGACTACGCACGCACACCGCAGGTCGACAAATCCTACGACCAATGGCCCTTCGCCATGCAGACCGGCCTGAGCGAGGGCTTCCACGTCCTGCGCGCCCGCGCCTTCCTCAAGCGCAACGCCTATCCCACGACTGGCAAACCGGCGCTCGATGCCAGCCATAACGAAGCCGCGCTCTACAACACCTTTGTCCAGACGTTTTACTATGACGCAAAGACGCCCGATGGCGAACTGGCTTTCCCCGCCACCAACGGCGAAACGGTTGGTGGATCCGGCTACGAAATGGTGGTCCGCACCGACATGACCGTCGAGGAAGTCTGGTATTCCATCGCCGACTCCGAGACCGACAACGACGATGCAGTCACGCGCCGGCAGAACGGAAACGGAGCCGGCTTCGAGCCCTTTGTCGACGCCAACAACAACGGCGTTTGGAACGAGGGTGAAACTTTCACCGATCTCAACGGCAACGGAAGCTATGACACGACCCTGAATCCGACCTGGGCCCGGGCCATCGAGGTGACACCCAGCCTGTCGATCGACAGTCCCCACCAGAAAGAGTGGCGGTTCACCTACAACAACATCCCGGTTTCCGGTGCAGCGACGATCAAAGTCCGCCTCCTCGAGGCCTCCTCGTCCCGCGATCTCAGCCTCGGGGCGGCCGCGGCCCACGTGCGCGAGATCACCCGCAGCGTCCAGACCCTGGGCAACGCGGAGCGCCTCCTTGTCGCCTTCCCGGCCAATGACGGCGACGAGGTCGACGACAACTACATCATGCGCGTTTGGTTCCCCAAGACATGGAGCAATGTCTCCATCACGCCGGAGCAGATGATGGCGCGGTTCACGTTCCTGGCCGAGGGCAATGCGCAGGACCGCGACAGTTGGTCCATCGACTACGGCAGCTTCGGTCCCGGCAGCGCCTTTCACCAGCTCTCTATCCCTTTGCCGAATCTTTACAACTCCGCCGTGCCCCAGCAGGAGTTCCGCGTCGTCTATCGCGATCCGGGCGACACCAACCGCACCTTCACGGCCATCCGGCGCGTCACCGTCAACGCGAGCGACAAACCCTTCCTCCGTATCACCCGCCCGACCGTGGTCGGCCCCGACGGCCGTCCGACGGAACTCATTCTTCCCGACGGTCCGGGTCCCGATGCCATGGCCTACGTGGTCCAAGTGGAGACCGACTCCGGGGTGACCGACGCACCGGCGCTGACCGGCATCGCCGTCAGCGGAGACCCCGTATCCGAAACAAACGGCAACATCAGGCTTTGGAGCTACACGTGGAACATCACCGCACCCGGCAGCTACGTCATCGAAGCCGAAGCACCGCTTGACGGCGTTGTCACCAGAACGTCGCGCAATGCTTCCGTCGTCCTGCGCCAAATCGTCGAGCCTTCCGGCTTCGACGACCGCGATGACGACAACGACGGATTGGTCAACATCGACGAGAGCAACCGCAAGGCGCTCCCGCCCGGAAACGCCGAGACGTGGAGCAACGGCGACGTCCACACCTACTTCGCCACCGGCCGCTCGCTTCCGACCAGCCCCGACAGCGACAGCGACGGCTTGCCTGACGCTCTCGAGGTCGGCTGGCGCACGGCGTCCTCGCCGCCGACCGATTTGACGGCCGACAGCAACGGCGATGGGTCCCCCAACTTCATCGGCGACCTGGATCCCCCGCTTTATGCCGTGGTGCAGAACCATCCGGCGGTGCCCGGCGTCGGCTCGCAGAGCCAAGGCGACGACCGCGCCCGCCAAGCGGCCGGCTCGGTGACTGATCCGCTCAATCGCGACACCGACGGTGACGGTCTCTCCGATGGCGTCGAGGATGCCAACCGCAACGGTTGGACCGACGGAGACGGCAAACCACTGCAACTTGCCGCCACGATCAACCAATACACCGACAGCGCGAACCGCCCGAATCTCGGCGACTGGCCCAACAACACAATCGAGTCTTTTGAGACTTGGCAGGAGACCACTTCCGCCAAAACCGACTCCGATGGTGACGGGCTGAACGACGGCACCGGCGAGGATCAGAATTTCAACGGTCGCACCGAAATCTTCCTCAAGGCTGAGGACGGAACGCTCACCGAATTGCTCCTGTCGGCCAACCCGCAATTCCGCCTCGGCGCCGCCGCCTCGCGGGCGATCAATTACACCGCGCTGTTCGCCGCCTACGCGCCCGGCGGCAACGGCACCGCGCAGACCGACGGTTGGCCGAAAATCGTCATTAGCGAGACCGATCCGTTGCGCACTGACACGGACGGTGACGGACTGCCCGACGGCTGGGAGGTCAACCACGGCCTTGATCCGCTCGACAACGGCACTTACAGCTTCCGCGACGGCGGCCCCGGCAACATCAACAACGGTCCGGCGGGCGATCCCGACAACGACGACCTCGACAACGCCTCCGAACTTGCCAACGGCACGCAACCGAACCAGTCCAACACTGGCGGCGGAGGCGGGGCGGGCGAGGGGGCCATCACCATCGGCAGCTTCACCGATTGGACGCACGAAGATCTGCTCGTGCTCGATGAATACAATGAAGGCGGCAGCCAGGGCGCCGATGTCTACCGCACCAATGCCAGCGACAGCTCGCGCGACACCGTCGCCTTCAGTTTCCGCGATGGCGGCGCCGCCGACGGACGTGTTTACTTCCGCGTCGACTTCATGGACCTCGCGCCGAATGCTTGGCAGGGCCAGGTCGCTGCCTACATCGTCATCGACATGGGCAGCCCCGCCGTCGGCGAGCGCGCCATTCCCAACGAGGTCGACATCGCCACCGACATGCGCTGGGAGGCGGTCGTCGCGGCCTATGGCCAAGACTTCGGCTCGATCTTCATCGACACCAACCGCGGCAATAACACGATCGACCAGTTCCAGAACCCGGCCAGCTTCGGCGTTATTTCGCGCGGCTTCGGCACCGGACTCGACCGCATCGCCTGGTCCAGTCGCTATGATGCGGTCGAGATTTCCGTCGACCGGCAGCACCTCATCGATGCCGGCTGGGGCGGCAATCCGGACACGCTCAACTTCCAAGTCTTCAGCACCATGCCGAACACTATCGGCAGCGGCAGCGGGGACATTCCGGGCCGCAACGACATCCGCGACACCATCTACGACGACTGGCTGGCCTCCGATTTCTGGCGGGATCAGGACAACATCCGCCTCAACGGCAAGCTCTCCAGCTTCTTCGGCCGGAGCGGAAGCAACGACCGCAACAGGAACGCCAAAGTCATGCTTCTCGCCCACGGCAACCAAGCTATCGACCGGGCCGAGACCGCGCAGACCTGGGTTCGCCGCGGCACCCCCGCCGTCGGTTACTCCCGCCTGCTCGAGACTCACGAGGCCTACAACGCGCCACTCACCCTCCACATCACCCCGACGCTCGCTTCCGCGCTCCAATGGGCCAAGAACCCGAATGCCGGCCCGTGGCCGAACAACGACGGACCCAGCTTCAACCGCGCGGTCAAGGCACTGGTCGGTGCAGGGAAAGTTTCCCTCGTCGGCTCGACCTTCGCCGACCACGTGCCGAAATATTTCCTCCCCGAGTTCAACCTCGCGAACAAAGAGGTTGCGGAAAAATTCCTCGATACCATTTACGGCGACAACCAGCCGGCCGCCTCGCGCAGCATCTTCTGGCCGGCTGAGCGCGTCCTCGACGACGAGACCCTGACCATGATCCAGGGCATGGGCTACGGCTACACCTTCGCCGACCAAATGCGTCACTTCGTCAAGTGGTTCGGCCGGAGCAACGCTTTGAGCACCTCGGGGTACCGCCTCAATGAAGTCAATGGGCTGAAAATTTTCCCCATTCATGACGTGGCCAGCGATTACCTAAACAGCACGCTCGACGAGGGCACGCCATTGCCCGTCCGCCAACTCCTCTCCCGCCGCTCCCGCAGCGGCACGCAGGACCAAGTCGTTGTCCTCTGGCGCGACTTCGATGAGTTCTCCAGCGACGCCAAAGCCACCAGCTATGACGCCAACGTCCGCTGGCTGGCCAGCCGTCCTTGGGTCCGCCTCGTCACCGCCGGGCAGATCGTCGCGGGTCAGATCCAATACCCGCGGCAAGACAACGGGCAACTTGTCGGAACTTGGGGCACGGTCGATCAGGGCACCGGCCGCGACTTGCGCCAGACGGCCAAAGACTGGGTCGACTGGGCCACCCGGGAAAATTATGACAATTGGTTCAACAAGCTGAAGACCCAGACCTTCACCGCGGACAGCGCCTTCGGCCGGGTCGGCGGCGACGGCCATGCCAATGCGGCATGGAATGCCGCCAAGACCGCCACCTCCGGCCACCTGCAGGACGTGGCCCGCGCGGTCATCGGAGGCGCCATGTTCCAAACCGCGTTCTACCTGCCGAATGCGGGCCAAGCCAACGACCTGAGCAAATTCAGCACCGGCGATTACATCAACCCCGCGTCGCTCGAGAACCAATCGCTGGCCCCCTTCGCCCGGAACACCCAAGGCCAAGCCCGCTTTGCCAAAGTCTACGCGCGCGTCGAGCAGTGGAACGCGTCGGCCGCCGCCGGCACCCACGAGGCGGTGGAGGAGGACGTCGATCTCGACGGACAGAATGAATACCTCCTCTTCAACAGCCGTGTCTTCGCTGTCTTCGAGAAGAAGGGCGGCCGCATGACCGCGGCCTGGCTGCGCGACGGCACCGGCAAGATTTGGCAGGTGGCGGGTAACTTCGCCTCTTACGGCAACACGGATACCGAGGACGAAGGCTTGAGCAACGAAACGGCTTACCGCACCAGCGGCTTCAAGGATTGGTATTCGCTCACCGGTTCGACCGGGAGCAGCGCGGGTGTCAATGCCGACTATGCCGTCAGTGCGGCCCCCGGGGGCGCCAAAGGCTGGACCTTCAGCACCGACGGCGTGAGCAAGACCATCGTCCTGACGTCCGCCACGCAAGGCGAACTCGCCGCGTCCTACACGCTGAGCGGTCCCTCCAAACTCTCCATCCGCTTCGGCCTCTCGCCGAACCTCCTTGACCTCATGCTCCACGGCCACGAAGGCCTCACCACTGAAGTGGTCGAAAACAGCACTCGCGTCAGCGTGGCCAACGCCAGCGGCAGCGAAGTGGTCCGCGCCTGGGTCGAGGCCCCGCAGATCAACACCGCGGCCGTCGACACTGCCGCGACCACTACTGTGCAGCGTCGCAACCAAGCGCAAACGCACCAGGTCGAAGTCGAACTCACCGGCGCCGGCCCGCACCTCGTCACCCTCGGCTTCGATGACGGCGGCAGCACGCACCCCGACCGCGACGACGACGGCCTGCCCGATGTCTGGGAATTGGAGAACTTCGGCAATCTCGACCGCGATGGCACCGGCGACTTTGACCGCGATGGTCTGACGGACCGCGAGGAATACATTGTTGGTTCGAATCCGATGAATGCCGCCAGCGGCTTCCCGGCCCTTGCCGTCGAGTCGACCGGCGATACCTTCCGCGTCCAATTCCCGACCGTGGCCGGTCGCGTCTACACGGTCATGGCCCGCACCCATCTCACCTCCGGTGATGATTGGACCGCTGTGACCCAAATCGCGGACGGCCAAGCCAACCCCGTGACCGGCGACGACACGACCAAGACCGTGACGGAAACCGGCCTCGGCTCGACCGGTGGGCGCTTCTACCGCGTCCAAGTCGAGCTGGCACCCTGACTCCTCGCCACCCCCCCGGGTAGGGCCCGCTGGCTACCTCGGGCCGCACCACGCAACCTCCCCCATCGCGATTTCCTTCTCGAATCGCGCATGGATGGCGCGACCTACCTTGGTGCACCCCTATAAATTGTGGTTGCAGACCCTAAGGGAATCTGTCAACACAACGGGTTGTTATGGCCAAGAAAAAACCAACCAAGAAAAAACCAGCCAAGAAAACCGTCAAAAAAGTCGCCAAGAAAAAAGTGGTGAAGAAAAAACGGAAAGCCAATCCCGCGCTCATGAAGCCGGTGACGCCTTCCGCCGCTCTCGCCGCCATTGTTGGCGCCAAGCCCGCTGCCCGCGGACAAATGACGAAAAGGCTCTGGGACTACATCAAGAAGAACAAACTGCAGGACAAAGTCAAAAAGACGATGATCCACGCCGACGACAATCTGAAGGTCATCTTCGGAGGCAAAAAACTCGTCAGCATGTTCGAGATGACCAAGCACGTCTCCAAGCACCTCAAATAACCTCCCGGTTATCCTTCACCAACCGGCGGCTTCGCAAGAGGCCGCCGGTTTTTTTGTAGGGGGGCGCCGCGAGGGCGTGCACTAAGGTGAGCCGCCGGGCGGTCTCTACATGTGCGGCACTGACGCATTCATTGCGGCGGTCAGCGCAACGATCGCCTCGGTCGTGGCCGTTGCCACTTCGCGGCCGACCAAATCCATCTTGGCCAGCGTGGCCAGACGTTGTTCGCGGGCCGCAAACTCCGGTCCGTCGAAAATGTGGTCGGTCAAACGGCATCCATGCAAGAGGCTGATGAGTATGGCGTCGCGCGGGTCGGGCAGGTCTTCCCCGAGGATGAGTTGCCCAAGCCGCGTGCGTACCTCGGTGCGCTCGTGCCCGTCCACCGTGGGGTAGCGCCGGAGACCGATGACCCAGAGGATTTTTTTGTCCTCCCGGCGCAGGATGCCCCGGGTCATGAGACGGTCCAGAGCGGGCTGCTCGATCTCCGTCCGCCGGTCCGAGAAAACGGAAAGCCAGTAGGCCACGGGATGCGCGGTGGTCTCCGCGCTGATCAAGGCGAGCCAGGGGTCGAGCAGGGGGTCGCCGGTGGGCGATGGATCCAAAACGGTGACGCGCTCGGGATCGGTATCGATTTTTCCGGCCACCGCAAGATCGGCCAGCACGGCCCCGGCCAACCCGTAGCCCAGCGCGGTGACCGGCAGGTGCAGCTGCGCCCCGCTTTTGTCGTCGAGGGCCAGAAGGACGATTTCTTCGGTGAAAGTCAGTTGGGTCATGGCTTCAGGCGGCAGCCGACTCCACGGTGTCATGGATCTCGAGCACATCGAGAAAACCGGAAATGTTGAAAATTTCGCGCAGCGGAGGGGTCAGCGCGGCAAAGCCGCAACGGCCCCCGGCGGTCTTTAGTTTCTTCGCCGCCGAGAGGAAGACGCGCAGGCCCGCACTGCTCGCGTACTCGATACCGGAACAATCGAAGACCAAACGCGTCGCGCCGGAGGCCAGGAGGATGGTGACTTTTTCTTCGACCGCCGGAGCGGCGGTGCCGTCGAGGCGCCCGCGGAGGGCGAGCAAAGGGGTTCCGTGCAAAACCGAATCGGTGATTTCCATGAGGCCAGATAGTGCGCGGCCGAGCGGCGGCGATCAACCGTAGCTTTTGCTGAACTTCTTTTTTCCGTCGTCCTCGTCCGGCGGGGTATCGGAGACGGGTGCGCCGGACTTTTCCTCCGCCGCGGTGACTGCCGGTGCGGGGCCGGCCGCCTGATGACCCGCCTCGACGAAAGCCAGCTGCAAATCGGCCAGCACCTTGGTCAGCATATCTTCTTCTTCCTTGCTCAGGTTCCCCCGCGTTTTCTCGCGGATCATTTCGAGTTGGTCGATGAAGATGCGGGCCACGGGAAGGTTCGGATCCATCGGCTTGCCGTCGGGGCCGGGAATTTGCCCGAGCATGAGCGCAATCTGCTGCGCCTGCATGAGAACGAATTCGATGAAGCGGCGGGTCATCTCGCCGGATTGTTGGGTATTTTGGACTTCAGCCATGGTTGGTTTCTACCCCCGGCCGGGGCCGAATGCAATTGCCGCGGCCGGGCCAAGACCGCCGCGACAAGCCTACTCCGTGGCGGCGGCTTGGGGGGTGACCAAAACCGTCGCGCGGAACGCTTCGCGGAAATACTTCCGCGCCACGTCACGCACCTGCCCGAGCGTGGCCGCGTTGATCTCCGTCGTGCGCTGCGCGTGGTGGTCGGCTCCGAGCCCATACAACTCGTCCACCGCCACGATGTGGGCGAAGGCCTCGAGCGACTGGTTGCGGATGGCTTCGCCGCCGATGAGCTTTTTCTTGGCGCGAAGCAATTCAGCTTCGGTCAGGCCGTCTTCGGCCAGCGAGGCGATTTCTTCGTCGAAATTTTTCCGCACGAGGTCGACCTTGGCCGGATCGGTGCCGAGGTAGAAGGTGAAGATGCCCGGGGCAAAGCCCATCATCTGTGCGGCGCCGACAAAATAAGCCAACCCGAGTTCTTCGCGGATGCGGTGGAAAAAGCGCGAAGACATGTCGCTGCTTGCCGTATCGATCAACTCCAGGGCCACGCGGTCCGGGCTGAGGGCGTCCGCCCCGCGGAAGCCGGCCATGAGCACGGCTTGTTGCTTGGGTTCATTGGCCACCACTTCAACCGCGGCGGTCAGCGCCGCGGGGGCCGGCGGATCGGTCATGAGCAATTCCCCGGTGGGGAGCGGACCGAACATTTCGGCGGTCAAGGCGCGCACTTCCTCCAGGGAAACGTCGCCGAAAATGGCGAGCACGCCGTTTTTTGCGGTGACGCAGGTGTCGCGGAAGGCGAGCAACTGGGTGCGGGTCAGGGCCCCGACCGATTCCGCGGTGCCGTTCGAACGCAGCCCGTAAGGATGGTCCCCGAATATGGCCCGGCGCATGGCATGGCGCGCGATCGTGGTGATCTGCTCGTCCTCGGCCGTGATCGCGGCAATCTGGTCTTCCTTTTCGCGGGTGATTTCCTCTTCGGGGAAAGTTGCGTGGACCAGCACGTCGGACAAAATGTCCATGCCGAGCCGCAGGTCCGGTTTCATCACCTCGACCGAAACACTGAAGCTGTTGTTTCCGGAATCGGCGCGGATTTGCCCGCCCACCGCTTCGATCTCGTCGTTGAGTTGCTCGCCGTCTCGACGTGCCGTGCCTTTGATCAGGGTGCGGGCGGCGAGGGCGGTGACGCCATTGGTCCCGGCGGTTTCGGCGAGAAGGCCGCCGCGGAAGACGGAGACGAAGTTGACCAGCGGGAGTTTGCGGTCCTCGCAGACCAGCACGCGCAGTCCGTTGGGCAGGGTGAAGCGCTCGATCCGGCGCGCCCCCGGGGCCGCGGCCGTCTTGACCGTGCGGTCGAGGGAACCTTTGGGATTGAGCGAGGTGATGGTGGCCTTCGATTCTACCAGGTATTGGCAGGCCACGCGTTGCAGGTCGGCGGCCTCGACGCGCCCGACATGCCCGAGGTATTCGGAGCCGAGATCCGGGTTGCGGGCCAGCAACCAGCTCCCGCCGATGTCCGAGGCGCGGCCCCGCGCGGTGGAGAGGTTGCTGATTTGGTCGGCGAGGATGCTCTTCCGGGCCTTGGTCACCTCGCTGCCCGAGGCCGCTTGTCCGCGGTAACGATCGACGATGTCGAGCACTGCGCTTTCCGCCTCGGCGCGCTTCTCCGGCTGGCAAAGGAAGTCGATGCCGAAGAGTCCCATCTCTCCCGCCATGTAGGAGTAGGCGGAAATGTGATGGACGAGGTTGCGTTTCTCGCGCAATTCCAGGTGCAGGGGCGTGCTGCGGCCACCGCCCAGAACGGTGGCCAGCACATCGAGCGGGGCGGTGTCGGGGTGGGTGACCGGCGGGATATGCCAGACGACCGAGCAACGCGTCAGCTCGGTCCCGAATTCCTCGTGCGCCTCGCGGCGTCCGAGTTGCGGTGGTTCGTGCGGGATGAAAAGCGGGGGTTGGACCCGCCGCGGCGCACGACCGAACCATTTTTCCGCCTCGGCAAAAATTTGCACCGTGTCGACGTCGCCGGTCACGACGAGGAACATGTTCTCCGGAGTGTAGCGGGCGCGGTAGTAGGCGGTGAGGTCGTCGCGGGTCAGGCGGTTGAAGACCTCGAGATGCCCGATGATCGGGTGCCGGTAGGGGCTGGTGCTGAAGGCGGTCGAGAGCATGAGTTCGGTGCTCATGCGGTTGGGATCATCGAAGCCCATGGCGAACTCGCGGCGGATCACCTCCTGTTCTTTGGCGAATTCGCCGTCCGGCAAGGTGGAGTTGAGCGTGGCGTCGGCCAGAAGTTCGATCGCGGTGGCCGTGCCGTCGGCCGGCACATCGATCCAATAGACCGTGCGGTCGAAGGAGGTGTAGGCATTGACGTAGCCCCCGGCCTCCTGCACGGCGCGGGCGATCTCGTTGGGGCCGCGTTTTTCCGTGCCCTTGAAAATCATGTGCTCGAGCAAATGGGACAATCCGCCGCCGAGCCACTGGCCTTCATGAATGCTGCCGCTCTGCACCCAGACCTGCACGCTGGCCACCGGGGCGGAGTGGTCGGGCTCGACCAGCACGGTGAAACCGTTGGGGAGCACACGGGTGATGGTCTGACCGCGGGCCAGCGCCGAGGCGGCCGGATCGGGTGCTGGCAGGAA
Organism: uncultured Verrucomicrobiota bacterium; assembly: GCA_903934135.1. Taxonomy (GTDB): domain Bacteria; phylum Verrucomicrobiota; class Verrucomicrobiia; order Chthoniobacterales; family JACTMZ01; genus JACTMZ01. The sequence continues at coordinate 26,516 of CAIZMQ010000090.1, read as the reverse complement.
CTCGGGCATGGGCGGGCGGCGCGGCGGCCGGCCGCGTTAGTTGGCCTCCTGCGCGACTTTGCGGGTGCGCGGGGCGCGGCGGCCTGTTTTCTTTTCGACCGGACGGAACGGCTCGACGAAAGCTTCCTCGAAGCTGAACCCGTTCTCGAAGTCCTCGATGCGGTCATCCTCGGCCCGGCCAAAGACGCCGGCTTCGATGAGATTGAAAACCATGCGGCCGACATCGCCGGTGGAGCGGACGCCCCAATATTCGAGGACGGTCAGGCCCATCGGACCGAATTGCTGGAGCGAATATTCGCGGAATCCCTCGAGGAGTTCGTTGGCCGAGACATGGGTTGATTCGGCGCGGGATTTGCGGCGCCTCTTCTGGGTGAATTCGAGGGCCTCGCGCAGGAAGCCGTAAGCCTCCCGGGTGTAGCGCGGATCGTTGGCCACCAATTGGTCTAGGGTTTCGTGAAAAGCGGGTTTTTGCATGGATCAAGGAGCCGGCGCCAATTCCGCGACTGCCGCTTCCGTCTCCCGCGTTTCCCGCCAGTGCTTGATCCCAAGCCCGGTGAGAAAGGCCGCGAGGATGAAAGCGACGAGCCTGCGTTCCTGGCGCGTCAGCCTGAACATCGAACCGACAACATGCCGCAGCCGGGGCCGGGAGGCAAGCGGCGCGTGGGATTTGCTGGCCATGACGCTCCGGCGGTCCGAGAATGCGTCCGACGCGATGGAGCACTCCGCGAAATGGTTTTTGAAAAAGCACGAGGACGGCGAGGTCTTCGGTCCGGTCGAATTCGCCAAGCTCAAGGAGTGGTCGCGCGCCGCGCAGGTCTCGCCCCTCGATCAGGTGAGTGATGACCGCGCCCATTGGCTCAAGGCTCCCATGGTTCCCGAACTCCACATGGATTACCTTATTCATTTGGGCGAGGACTCATACTACGGTCCCACCACGGAGGAGGCTGTGCTGGAATTTCTCCGCTGCGGCGAGATCACGGCCGAGAGCATCGTGATCAACTGTTGCACGGGCGCCGAAACGACCTTGCGTCATGCGGCCTTTTTCCACGGCCAGCCGCCGGCCCCCGAGGCCGCCGCGCTGAACGAACCCGGACGCCTTAGCATCCGGCAAAATTTGCAGCAACGCATCCGCGAGCTGGAACTGCTTCTCATGGAAAGGCACCGGCAACTCGACATGGCCGAGGTGCACATCCGGCAACTCGAACGCCGCCTGCAGGATGCCGGACTCCCCGCCGGTTAGGCGCCTCGCGCCATGGCCAAAGAACGTCTGGATGTCCTGCTCGTGCAGCGGGGCCTTTGCCCCTCGCGGGAAAAAGCGCAACGCCTCATCATGGCCGGCGGCATTTTTTCCGGTGGCACCCGCATGGACAAAGCTTCGCAGACCTTGCCGGATGACACGCCGCTCGAGGTGCGGGCGGCGGAGCGCTACGTCGGACGGGGAGGATTGAAGCTCGAGGGGGCACTGGCCCACTTCGGTCTTGATCCGGCCGGGCTGACCTGCCTCGACGTGGGGGCATCGACCGGCGGTTTCACCGATTGCCTCCTCCAGCACGGGGCGGCGAAAGTCTACGCGCTGGACGTCGGCCACGGGCAGCTCGATTGGAAGATCCGCAGCGACCCCCGTGTCGTGGTCATGGAACACTGCAATGCGCGGCACCTCCAGCCCGGTGATTTGCCGGAGAAAGTGCAGTTCGCCGTGGCCGATGTGAGTTTCATTTCGCTGACTTTGGTCTTGCCGCCGATGGCGGGGCTTCTTACTGACGGCGGAATGATCGTTGCCTTGATCAAGCCGCAGTTCGAATTATCCCGGGCCGAAGTCGGCCGCGGCGGTGTGGTCCGCGATGACGGCGCACGCCAGCGGGCTGTCGATAAAATCCGCGATTTCGCCATCCGCCTCGGCTGGAGTTGGGGCGGGGTTGTCGATTCACCGGTGGCCGGGGCGGACGGCAACCGCGAACTTCTTGTTCTGCTCAAACCATGAAAGCCGGCATCGTAGCAAGGGCCGACAAGCCGGAAGCAGCCGCTCTGACCCGCTCCCTCATGGAGGCTCTCGGCACGCGCGGTGTCGAAGTGCTGCTTGAGGCGCGCACGGCCGAAGCGGTCGGGGCCCGCGGGGTGGACGAGCAGCAACTTGGTGCGGCGTGTGACCTGCTCATTGTGCTCGGCGGCGACGGCACGATCCTGCGAGCCTTGCACCGCGTGCGCGGCGAGGTGCCTCCCATTTTCGGCATCAACGTCGGCTCGCTTGGTTTTCTCACCGGCGTGCACGGCGAAGAATGGCCCAAGGCGGTGGAAAGTATCGCGGCCGGCGACTTCCGCCTTAGCGCGCGCACCATGCTACGGGTTGAACTGGTGCGCGGGGGCGCAACGGTGGAGGCATTGACCGGCCTGAACGATGCCGTGGTTAGCCGAGGCCAGCATTCGCAACTGATCAAGGTGGCGGTGCACATCGATGACGAGGAACTTTCCGTCTATCATGCCGACGGCCTCATCGTGGCCACCCCGACCGGATCGACCGCTTACTCCATGTCGGCCGGTGGTCCACTGCTCCTGCCCGACAGCGCATGCTTTGTCATCACCCCGATCTGCCCGCACGTGCTGACCAACCGTTCCACCGTGGTCTCCGACCACGCACGGCTCGAATTGCGTTTGGTCGGGGGCGGCCCCGGGGTCACGGTCAATGTGGACGGACAGGAGATCCGCGACTTCGGTCCGGGTGACGTGCTGCGCATTTCGCGCGCCGCGGAAAAACTGCGTCTGGCCACCCTGCCGGGCCGCACTTTCAGCGGCGTGCTGCGGGACAAGTTGAAATGGAGTGGAAGCAACGTGTGATGGACGGCTCTTCGATTATTGGCCCGTCCTTGGCGCGACTCGATCTGGAAGCGCCGGACCGCGAGACCGCCTTGCGCCGCACCGCCGAATTGCTGTCCGCCGATCCGCGTGTCGGGAATTGGGAGGAATTCTGGTTGTCCATCGGGAGCCGCCAAGTGGTGGAATTAGCCGATGCCGCCGGCAGCGTCATTCTTGCCCACGGCCGCGGTCAAGCCGTGCGGGAAGTTGCCTTGGCCGCGGCCCGGTGGGCCGCGCCGGCCGGGCCGCGTCTGGTTTTCGTTTTCGCCATCCCCGCCACGATGTCGGAGGAATATTTGCGCAATGTCGGGGCCCTGGCCCGGATTTGTCGCGAACCGGAAAAAACGGACGCCCTGCTTGCCGCTGCCACGCCCGCGGAATTCGCCGGGCTGCTCGACGCCTGGCTCGGGTAGCGTCGTGGTGGCGGCCAAACTTGCCGGCTGCCCCGCCGTCACCGTCGTTCTTGCGGCGGAACGCCCGTGAGGGCACATTGCGCGGATGCCTCTGCTCTCCGTCCGCAACCTGCGCACGTGGTTTCCGGTCTATGGCGGCGTCCTGCGCCGTCAGACCGGTGAAATCAAGGCGGTGGACGGCGTGAGCTTCGACATCGAGCCGGGCAAGACCGTCGGTCTGGTCGGCGAGAGCGGCAGCGGCAAGACGACGGTGGGGCGGACCTTGCTCAAGCTGATTCCGGCCACGTCGGGCCAGGCGCTCTACGAAGGGCGCGACATCCTGCCGTTGGGCGAAGCGGAGTTCCGTCCGATGCGCAAAGATCTGCAGATGATTTTTCAGGACCCTTTCGGATCGCTCAACCCGCGGATGACGGTCGGTGCGATCCTGGCCGAGCCGCTGGAGATTCACTTTCCCGCCATGAGCAAAGAGGAGCGGCGTGAGAGGGTGGCGGAATTGCTCGGGTTGGTCGGCTTGCCCGCCGATGCCATGGGTCGCTACCCGCACGAGTTCAGTGGCGGCCAACGCCAGCGCATCGGCATTGCCCGGGCCCTCGCGGTCAAACCGAAATTCATCGTCTGCGACGAGCCGGTCAGCGCGCTCGACGTCAGCGTGCAGGCGCAGATCGTCAATCTTCTCCAGGACTTGCAGGAGCAGCTCGGTGTCGCCTACCTCTTCATCGCGCACGATCTTGCCGTGGTCGAGCACGTGAGTGACCATGTCATCGTGATGCACCGCGGGAAAATTGTGGAGTCCGCGCCCGCCGGGGAGATTTACGAAAACCCGCAGCACGAGTACACGAGGAAACTGTTGTCTGCCGTGCCCAAGTTGGTGGCCTGAGATGAAAACGATCACCCATCTTTTCCGCAAAATGACCGGCCTGCAATGGCCGCTGCTTGTCCTTGTCATCCTGCTCGGGCTGTTCGGCGTCTATGCCATTTACAGCGCGACTTGGGTCCGAGACCAGGACTTCTGGAGCCGCCAACTCGTCTGGCTGGCCCTCGGTTTGGTGGTCTGCCTCGGGGTGTCGCTTTTTGACTACCGGTGGATCCGGCGTGGCGCCCTGCCGGTTTATCTGGCCGGCTTGGCCGGGTTGGTTGCCGTCCACCTTTTCGGCAAAACGGTCTACGGGAGCGGCAGCTGGCTCGACCTCGGTTTCATGAGCTTCCAACCCTCGCAGCTGGCCATCCTGGCGGGCATCATGCTCATGGCCCTCTTCCTTTCCGGCCACGAGGACATGCCTTCGCCTCTCCGCATCGCCCTTTGCGGCGCCATCACCGGCTTGCCCTGCCTGATGATCCTCGCGGAACCGGATCTCGGGTCGTCCATTGTCTGGCTGCCGGTCATGATGGCCATGCTTTATGCGGCGCGTATCCCGGCGCGCTACCTCCTCACGCTGATCCTTGTCGTCGTCGCGGTCATCCCGCTGGTGGTCAACTTCGGTCTGCGACCCTACCAGCGGCAGCGCATCCTCACCTTCCTCGATCCGGAACTCGATCCTCAGGGTGCGGGCTGGACGATCAACCAGTCGCTCACGGCCATCGGCTCCGGTGGTTGGGACGGCAAGGGTTTCAAGGCGGAGAATACGCTCAATGAGTTGGGTTTTCTGCCGAGCACGATCGTGCACAACGATTTCATTTTTTCGGTCATCGGCGAGCAACATGGCTTCATCGGCGGGTTACTTCTGCTCCTTGCCTTCCTCGCCTTTGTCGGCCTGGGCCTCTACGTGTCGCTCAAGGCCAGGGATGACCTCGGCCGTTTGCTCGGGGTGGGGCTGACCACGCTCATTTTCACCCACACCTTCATGAATATCGGCATGACCATCGGGGTCACCCCGATCACCGGTCTGCCCCTGCCTTTGGTCAGCTACGGCGGATCGTTTGTTCTCGCTGTGCTCTTCAGTGTCGGTCTGCTCCAAAGTATCTGGGTGCACCGTGGCAACGGTGATCGTGGGCCGGCGGCCGGTTGGCGGAGCTGAATTGCGCGCCCGCCAAACCGTTGAGGACCCGCTCTTTGGGCCGGATCCTTGAAACGGGGGAGGGGTCTTTTGCTTGCGCGGTCCGACGATCGGCCGGATATTTACCAATTCCACCCATGCGGAATTCCGATTTCTTCTTGAGGGCAGCGCTGACCGGACTTTTTCTGGCCGCCCTGGCCGCCGGCGCCGAGGCTTCGACTTCGTTCGAGGATCAAGCCCTGCGTTTGCGGGAGAGCGTGCTTCTGCGGGTCGAACCCCGTATCTCGCGACCTTCGGTCAAGACGTCGCCGCGGGCGGGCAATTCGCGCTCCCATTCGTGGAAAAACAATATTGTCACCACCGTCTTCTGGGTCGGCGAGCAACCGACGCAGAACAATCCGGTTCCGAATTGCAAAAGCTCTTGGGATGTCGAGTGGGCGCGCAACTTCGGCGGCTACGACAATCCCGAACCGCGCACCCGCCGCGGTTATTTGCCGGCCGCCTTCATCCCGAGGCAGAACCCTTTCTATGTTGCCCTTCCCTACAATGACGTGACCAAGGGACGGACCAAGCCCGAAGCCCCGCGGGTCATTCCCTGGTTCCGTGAGGCCTTTGTCAAAGCGGGCCAATCGGTCTGCAAAGGCCGCTGGGTTGTGGTGCGCGGCCGCACCCGCGAGGCTTACGCCCAGTGGGAAGATTGCGGGCCGTTCCGGACCGACCACTGGCAATATGTGTTCGGGAACCAGCGTCCGCTCCCCAACCTCAACCAAGCGGCCGGCCTCGACGTTTCACCCGCCGTGCGGGACTACATCGGGATGCGGGGAGGAAAAGATGTGGCCAGCTGGCGTTTTGTCGAGTTCCGCGAGGTGCCGCGCGGGCCGTGGGCAAAATACGGCGACAATAACACGTTTGTGCAGCAGAGAAGGCGGGGCGATGTGCGTTTCGCCGAGACCGGTCGCTCGGCCACCCCGGCCACCAGCCGGAATTGATCTTTCCGCCCTTTCGGCCTTCGGGCTGGAGGCCCGGAACAGCCTCAAATGCATGATTGCCAAGGCGGGACCGGGCCATTAGTTTTCTCGTTTCGGCGCAACCTTGATGAAAATCATCAGCATCAACGGGGAGGAAGTGACACCTTCCCTCAACGGCCATCCCTGGGATGGAGACAATGATCTCTTTGCCAAGTGCGTGGCTTACGACGAGCCCGAAAGGGCCCAAGCGCTGGGCATCTACCCTTTTTTCCGCCCCATCGAGGAAATGGACGGCGCCGAAGTCATTTGCGAGGGCAAGCGCGTCCTCATGGTCGGGTCGAACAACTATCTCGGCCTGGCCAACGATTCCCGCGTGGTCGAGGCTGCGGTCGAAGCCACCCGCAAATATGGTCTGGGTTGCACGGGTTCGCGCTTCCTCAGCGGCAACCTCGTCATCCACGAAGAGCTCGAAGAGCGCCTGGCCGACTACATTGGCAAGGACTCCGCCCTGCTTTTTTCCACCGGCTACTTCGCCAATCAGGGTGCGCTGACCTGCCTTTTCGAGGAGGGTGATTTCATCCTCTGCGACAAGGAAAACCACGCCAGCATCATCGACGGCTGCCGCATGTCGCCGGCCAAAATCATCCCTTTTTCCCACAATTCTCCCGAATCCCTGCGCCGGCGTCTTTCCCGCCTGCCGGCCGAAGCCGGCAAGATGGTGGTCATCGACGGCGTTTTTAGCATGTCGGGCGATATCGCACGTCTCGCCGAGTTGATGGACGTGGCCGGCGAATTCGGAGCCAAATTCTACGTCGACGAAGCCCACGCCCTCGGGGTGATGGGCGAAGGCGGCAAGGGCAGCGCCCACCATACGGGAACAGCCGACCGGGCCGACCTCATGATGGGCACGTTTTCCAAATCGCTCGGTTGCATGGGCGGGTTCCTGGCCGGCGACAAGGACGTGATCAAATTCGTCCGCCACAAGGCCCGTTGCTTCATTTTCACCGCCTCGCCGACCCCCGCCGTGGCCGGCGGCGTGCTCAAAGCGCTCGAGGTCATGCAGGAAGAGCAGTGGCGCATGGTGAAACTCTGGGAGAACACCCGCCGCATGCACCGCGGCTTCCGCGAACTCGGTTTCCACATCGGGACGACCGAGACGCCGATCGTCCCCATCCTGATCGGAGACGAGCAAAAAGCCTTCTTCTTCGCCCAGCGCCTTTTCGACAACGGCGTCTTCGCCACGCCGGCTATTTATCCTGCGGTGCGCCGCGGCCAGGCCATCATTCGCACCAGCTACATGGCCACCCACACCCCGCAGCAACTCGAATACGTGCTCGAGACTTTCGAGCGCATCGCGCGGGAACTCCATATCTTTGAAGACGATGTCTACCAGCGAGCCGCCGGGGAAATCCCCCAAAGGCATCACGATACTTCCCTGCCGCAGCCGGTCCGAACTGCGGCGGTTTGAGAACTGCGCCGAGGACGTCCTAGGTAGCTTCCCGCAATTCGTCCCGCCGATCCCGGGAAGCATCGTCGACACCTTCCTACCGCGTTCGCCGTTCCTGGCCACCGGCGGCGAACTCGCCCCGTTCCTCGCCCTGCGCGACGGCCGCCCCGTCGGTCGCATCGCCGCGATCCGCAATCCGCTGCACAACGAAACCCACCGCGACCTGACCGGATTCTTCGGTTTTTTCGACTTTGCCGACGACGAGGTGGCCGACGCGCTTTTCGCCGCCGCCTGCCGCTGGCTGCGGGAGCGCGGACTTACCTCCGTGCGCGGCCCCTATTCGCCGAGCATCAACGACACCTGCGGCCTGCTCAGCGAAGGGTTCGAGGATCCGCCGTGCGTTTTCATGCCTTGGAACCCGCCGCGCTATGTCACGACCTACGAACGGCTCGGCTTGTCCGAGGTGCGGCGGCTTTGTGCTTTCGAGATGGACATGACCGCGCCGGCCAGCCCGGTCATGGTGCGGCTTTCCGACCACGCGAGGGAGAAAAGCGGGCTCGACACCCGTCCCTTCGACCTGCGCAAGCCGGAACGGGAACTGCGCATTCTGCAACGTCTCTACAATGTCACCCTCGACCGCAACTGGGGCTATGTCCCGGTCACCTGGGAAGAACTGGAACATTCCGCCGCCGGCCTGCGCACCATTGCCGCGGCAAACATGCTCTTTTTCGTCATGCACGAAGGACGCGAGGTCGGCTATTCCATTTCTTTGCCCGACATCAATGAGTTCCTCCGCCGCTCGCTGTCCTGGCCGCGCGGCTTTCTCCGTCTGCTCCCCATGCTCTGGATGATCAAAACCGGCCGTCCCCGCCGCGCCCGTCATCTCATCCTCGGGATCGAGCCCGAATTCCGCCGCCGCCGCGGCATCGCACCCTTTCTCTACCGCGAAACTTTCCGCCAAGTCGGTGTCGACTACCCGGTCTCCGAGGTCTCCTGGATCGAGGCGAACAACGAACAGATCGTCCGCAGCATCGAAATCCTCGGCGGCCGCCGGTCGAAGGACTTTACCATCTGGGAAAAACCACTCTGACCATGCGACTGCTCGTCACCGGCGCAACCGGATTCATCGGCCGTACCCTTGTCCTGCGTGCCTTGGCCGATGACGCCGTCGATGAAATCATCGCCCCGGTCCGTTCGGCGGACAAACTCCGCGCGCAACTCGCCCGCGAAGGTGCCACCGGCATGCGCAAGCTGCGCATGATTAAAGCCGCCGCCCCCGCCTGGAATCTGCGTGATCTCGGTTCCGTGGATCGCGTCGTCCACTGCGCCGGCGTCCTTTTCGGCCGCTCCCGCGACGAATATTTCCGGGTCAATGTCGACGGCACCCTCGACCTCCTCAGGCAACTCGGGGATGCACCCGAAGTGCTTGTCCTCTCCTCGCAATCGGCCGGCGGCCCAACTCCTGAAGGCCACCCGGCCAAAAAGTTGGACCACCCTGACCGTCCGATCTCCTGGTATGGCGAGTCCAAGCTGCAAATGGAGCGCGCCGTGCGCGCGGCCGGCCACCAACGCGTCCGCTTCCTCCGCGCCCCCATGGTGCTCGGTCCCGGCGACCAGGCCACGCTGCCGCTCTTCCGCATGGTCCGTGGAAAGATTTGGACCAAGCCCGGGCGCGCCTTGAAACATTTCAGTTGGGTCTCCTCCGACGATCTGGCCGACGCGATCGACGCGTGGTTCGAGCGCGGCGGAGGATTGGATGTCGCGCACGTCACATCGCCCGGCACGATCACCGACGCGGAACTCATGCTCACCGCCGGCAAAGTGAGCGGAAAGAAAGGCAGGCTGCTGCCCGTCCCGCAGTTCCTCCTCAAGCCCGTCGCCTTTGCCTCGAAGTTCATCCCCGCGATCGGGGAAAATGTCCCGTCCCTCACCGCCGACCGCGCCCGCGAAATCTGGCCGGATCGCTGGGTTATCGACCCCGACCCTTTCCACCTAGCCACCGGCTGGCGCGGCCGCGCCACTTTGGAAGATACCCTGGCCCGCACCCTCGCGTGGTTCCAGCGCGAGGGGTTGGTTTAGAATTTTTAAACAAAAGATAACGAGCACCGGAGCGCGCGGGCGCTCGGGGCAGATGGCCACAGGCCACCGCAGGCGAGATGAGCGGGAGCGAGGGAGTCAACGTAACGAAGGGGGAGGACTGGGGCCCCGGATGCACCGTCTCTCCGTCCTCGCTGCCTCCGTGCTCTTTGTGTCTTCGTGAGAGGTTTCCGGTTCCCGGGCTAGGGGTCGGAGGCAAGGAGCCGATTTTTCTCTCACTAAGGCACAGAGATCACGGAGAGGAAATGGCCTGAGTTTTTGCCCGGATGTTGCGCGCAGAATAATTCCCGAAGGAAGTCCCATGGAAGTCACCGAAGCAGCGGCGTCGTTGAGCCAATGCCTCTCCAAACCCAACTCCTCTGCCACTTCCGTCGCGATAGCGTGAATCCAATCTGGCATTTCGCCGAGTTCGCCATTCGCGTGCATATCACCAAGCACGTCAACATCAGCCGTGAGGCGTGTCAGCAAGCCGGAGATGTTCATGGCAGCCCCGCCGCAAATGAGCAGGGAGACCGGCTCCGTCCCGTGTTCATCGAGCTTATGGCCAAGTGCGGCCAAAGCCGCCAACGCTTGCTCTCCTGTCGAGAAGCTCACCGAATCTCCCGAAGAGGACGGAAGGTTCCCCCGTCATCGTAATGCTTCTCGCCCTTGAGGCGCACCGCGCGGGTTCCTGGGCGCGGGTAGTCGATGGGGGAGATAAAATCATTGATGCAAGTCACCCAGAAGGTCTTGTTTCGTCCGTCCCACAGGGCGATATCGGCATTGCGACCTTTTCCGCCATACCACTGTCTGTCTTTCAATTCCCCCGCAGGAATGGATGCGGTGCCGCTGTCGCCCCAGCGGGCTAGTGCAGCCAAACGTGCGGCATGACTTTTGGCAGGGCTCTTCGCGCGTCCACCCTTGCGCCCGATCCGCGAGTAATGGGCAGTCAGCTTGTCGAATGTCGGCATTTGGCCAACTTATGCGAAGCAGCTTCGTATGTCAACCGAGCGTCTGCTACTAGCGTGGGCAGACTTCGGCGGCTGCTTTTGGCTGCGGCTGTCATTGCGCATTGCCCTTCGCGCAGTAAATTGCAGTCATTTTGAGTAACGCCCCGGCAAAGACCGTAATTGTTTTGGCAACGCGCCGCATCACTTACTCGGCTTTCACCCTCATCGAGCTCTTGGTCACGATCGTGCTGATTGCCGTGCTGGCGGGCTCGGCTGCGAGTGCCGTGCCATCCATACTCGAACGCGTGCGCCGCGTGCAGTGCCAGGCGCGTTTGGCCAAACTCGGGCACGCGGTTCTCGTCTGCGCCCAGGATCATGACATGGCCCTGCCCGGTGCGGGCCAGCCGCCCACCGGGAACCCGCTCACGTCCGTGTCCTACACCTACACGCGGGACATCCTGCCCTATCTCGGCCTGACCGAAGAACAGGCCCGGCAGCGGCGCCCTTTGTTTTGCTGCCCGTCACGCACCGCCGCGACCAATGGCGACTTCCAGTCTCCGCATTATGTTTTCAGTGGGGCAAACAACATCTCACCCGCGCTTTGCGGGCTTTCCGGGGTTCGTTTGCCGGCCGTCAAGAGGCCTGCGCGCACCGTATTGATGGCCGAGGCCGGGGCGAGTGTGCCTTTCTCCAACCATCCGTTCACAGGCACCGTCGCCGTGCCCGATGCGAAATGCTGGGTCTTCTTCGTCGATGGTCATAGCGGGTTCCTGCCCATCCATTCCTTCGGCGGCGCCAACACCCTGGCCAAAGATCCTCCCGCATCCTGCGGCTACCAGTGGTCGCCGGATTGAGGCTTGCGCCTTTTATTGCGACGCCTGCCGGATGCGGCGCAATTCCATCCGGCTGACCACGACGATCTTTTCCGTGCCTTCGAAACGAACCTCGGCGCTCTCGCGGTCGTGTGCCACGATGCCGTTGATGCGCGGCACGTTGAGCAGCAGGCGGCGGCTGATTTTTTGGAAGGGCGGCGCAGGCAATTCCTCTTCCCATTGCGTCATCTTTTTGCGCATGAGCACCGTATGTCCGCCGCTGAGATGGATGCGTGTGTAGTCGGCCTCCGTTTCCACCGCACAGATTTCTCCCGCCTCGACCATGCGCGTGGAGTTCTTTTCCCGCAGGAGCACGAGGTCGCGCAGTTCCAACCGTCCTGCCGCCGGGCCCGGCGCCGTTTCGTCCTGTGCGGGTGCAGTGCCGGGCAGCGGCCGTTTCTGCAAACGATCGATGGTGAGGGCAAGCCGGCTCGCCTTGACCGGCTTGGTCAGGTAATCGAGCGCATTGGTTTCGAAAGCTTTCACCGCGTAGGTGTCATAAGCGGTGACAAATACCACGGCGGGTGGCGGGTCCAGGTCGGCGAGCAGGGGAAGAAGCGCGAAGCCCGTGCCGCCCGGCATTTGCACATCGAGGAAGATCACGTCCGGCTTTGTTTTCCCGATCAAGTCGGCGGCGGACTTCACGCGGTCCGCCTCGCCCACGACGACGATGCCGGGATGGGCATCGAGGCGCTCGCGCATTTGCTGGCGCGCCGGTTGTTCGTCATCCACGAGCACGGCGCGGATCACGGTGCCCTTGGCCACCGTGCTCATGGCGATGGTCGGGCGGGGAGGGCGATGCACACCTTGACCATGGCAGGGGTGTGGCGAACGTCGAGCGAGGCGGTGCGGCCGTAGATCAAAGCGAGCCTCCGCTTCAGGTTGCTCAGGCCGATGCGGCCCGCTTGCGGCGACCCTTCTTCCACCCAGTGGCCGGAGTTTTCCACGGCAAGTTGCAGCTTGCCCTGCGCAACCTGTGCGGTGATCGAGACGCGGAGCGGCCGCGGGCCGGTCTCCTGCCCGTATTTGATCGCGTTCTCCAAGAGCGGTTGCACCAGGGCCGAGGGCACCGGCGTGCGGCGCGCATCCTCCCCCGCATCGATGCGCCAGACGAGGTCGTCGCCGAAGCGCACCTTCTCCACCCTCAGGTAATCCTCGAGGGCGGCCAGTTCGTCGCCGAGCGGATGTGTCGACAACCCGTGCTCCTCGCCCTCCTCCTGTTGCAGCGAGAAGCGCAGGTAGTCAGCCAGCGATTGGGTGACTGTCTCCACCTTGTCCGCGTCGTTGCGCACCGCCATGATCGTGTTGAGCGCGTTGAAAAGAAAATGCGGGTTCATCTGCGAGCGCAGCAGCCTGGCCTCCGCTTTCCGGAATTCCCGTTCAGTCTCGGCGGTCTGCCGCAGCGTCTTGATGCCGAAATAGAGCAGGAGCCAGAGAAGCAGCACGATCGCCCGCAGTAGGACGAAGCCCGTGTACACCTCGCTTTGCGCGAACCCGTAAGAAGGAATTCCCAGCAACGTTCCGATGCGCCGCATGGCATCCAGCTCGAGGACGCCGAGGACGAGTGCGGCCACCACCAGCAGCGGCAAGAGGACGGCATAACGGATCTTCGCCTTGAAAATGCGTTGGCAGAGGGGTCGCAGCGCCGAGGTGAGCAGGAGGCCCGAGACCCCCCTGGTCAAGGCCAACCACAGGTAATCCGGGCTATGGACGCCCCCCGCAAAATATGCGGCGAGCGGAAAGATCGTGTAGAGCGTCCAGCCCCCGACCTGCAGCGGCCAGAAGGACAATCTCTGCAGCAAATCGGGCTGCAGGCCCGCCGCCCTCGGCGGGCGCAGCGCAGGTGTTTCCGGTTTCTTTGTTTGCCCGTCGTGCATGGCCGAAGATGGGACATCTTATGATCTGTGCGCGGTCGGCGAAAAGCCCCACGGAGAGGGCGCATGACCAGTTCGTCGCGCTTTTTGGCCATTTCGTCGCATTTTTTGTGATTTTTATTGGAAAGGGGCTGGGGATGGCTACCAAGGCACCGTTCTTTCAGCTTTTCGGTCCCCACGTTGACGGGCCCGCGAGAGGGAAGGCACGCGGCGCCTCTGCCTCAAATCCAACCAACCAAATAAGAAAACTATCCTATGAAAAAAACCCTACTCATGCTTGCCCTCGTGGCAGGAATCACTTCCTTCGCGCAGAACGCGACGGCGGCGATCGTTTACAACCCGTCTCCTGGCTTTTCCCAATCTGGGGATTTTTCTAGTACACACAACATATTGGGCAACCCCGACCCCAATGGAGGGGGATTCTATCTAATCCAAAATGCTGTCAGGGTGTTCCCACCAATGCCCCCATTTAATTCGGGCTTTACCCAGCCGAGCTCTTCCCGACTTTCGTCATACAGCGACAGTCATTTCATTGTGGCCCTCCTGGACCAGATCGTGGATGCCTCTCTTGTCCCATCATCGAACACGGGAATCGACCTCAGCGATGGAACCCGTTACGTCGCGTTTGATGTGAAGGATCAGTCGAACAGCAATGCCGTCTACTACGGCTGGATGAATGTCACCGTGGTTGGAGCCAAGACCACCTCAACCGTTCCCAACGTTACATTCACTCTGAATTCGTACGCCTACGACAACACCGGAGGCTCAATCCCGGTCGGAGCCGTCCCCGAGCCCTCCACCTACGCACTCCTCGGCATCGGAGCCATGGGATTGCTGATGGTTCTTCGTAAGAAGAAAACCGCTTAAGTATCTTTCAGACTGACACCAAAGACCCATCCCCTTCATCGGGGGTGGGTTTTTTTGCTCTGTAGAGGTATAGAGAATCCACTTCTACGAGGATAAAAACTCTGGAGCAACTGTTGGAAACGGTGCTGAAGGAGGATTGCTTTGCTTCTTTGCTGTCCGACTCAGACGATTACTTGAGCATTCCTGCTCCGAGCTTTGAGTCTCCTGCGTTTTGCTGACGATGCCGTGTCAATCCGTAGCAACCTCGAAAGACCCAAGTCTTATCTCTTGTTCCGCTGCTCGACCCATCAGGCCCTCAAGAAGATCTTGTCCGCCTCAAACGAGGGAAAGAATTCCTTCCGCTCACGCACCAGGCTCTCGAAATCTTTTGTTCTCGGCACTTCATGAGGTGGATGAACGTCCTTTGAGCGATAGTTGGGCAAAGCTGCCCTCATACCTTTTCTGCCTCGCTTTGCAAAAAACCGCTCCAATGCAGTGTATGAAGGTCGCCTCTTGTCACTCTTCGAAGGGAGACCGCAGCCACCGTGCACATTCGCTCGAGCAAGCCAGGTTTGGAATACTTTACCCGGAATATCTCCTACCCTCGGACTCTTACGCCCTTCCCTCTTTGGCAGCATCTTTCGCTGAGTTAAACAGTCGATGGACTCCCGAATATCGGCAACAGTCTCGCGATCAGTAAGGCGGCGGCCCATGGAGGGACGGAACGTGGACGGCCTTGGCCGCGGCGGGATGGGGCGCGCACGCGTGGCGCCGGCGGAAGTTGGCCTGAGTTTTTTCGCAGGTCACTGGAGCGAGCGCTCGGGGCAGATGGTCACAGGCCACGCCAGGCGAGAGGAGTGGGAGCGAGGGAGTCAACTTAACGAAGAGAGGAACAGTCTCCCGGGGAGTTTTCTTTGTTATCATTTGTCCCGATCCGGGGTCAGGCCGGTGCGGCGTCCAGAGCCGAAAACCGCTTGCGGGTAGGAATTTCGAGGGCAATATTGTTCCCGTTGTCATCGTTGCGGGTCTGCCGGCTGCCGACCCCTTTGTTTGACAGCGTTTTTTTGTGGAAACGATGTCACGCGCGGCCGGATAAAAGTCCTCGATGAAACGCTCCATCTCCCTCGCCGCGGTGCTCTGCGCCGTTCTCTTTCTGCCCATGGCGCGCGGTCGCGCCCAAGACCTCTACGTTGGTTCCAATGCCGCCAACGTCACGACGAACTTCACCTCGGGCACCAACCGCTTCAATAACACTTATGTCGGCTACACGACCAACGCGACGAACAACCTGCTCAACGTTTCTGGTGCCGGCACGGTTCTGACCAACACGAACGCCTTGATTGTCGGCTTTGACGGCCGCGGCAACAGCTTGGTCATCAGCAACGGGGGCAAGGTCGCCAATGTGGAAGGCAGCATCGGCTACACCGGCTTTTCCTCCAACAACAGCGCGCTGGTCACGGGGGCGAATTCCGTCTGGACCAACAGCGGCTACCTCTATGTCGGAGCTTACGGCAGCAGCAACAGCCTCGTCGTCTCCAATGGAGGCACGGTGGCGGCCTCGATCAGCCAAATCGGAACCTTCGGTTCTTCTTTGAACAACAGCGTGCTGGTCACGGGAACAAACACTCTTTTCAACAACGCGCTCTATCTCTTCGTCGGTGGCTCGGGTAACAGCGGCAACAGCATGGTCATCTCGAACGGCGGATTGGTCACTGTCGGGATTCACAGCTACATCGGCGGAGATGTGCCCGCCGACAATAACAGCGTGCTGGTCACGGGTGCGGGCTCCCGCTGGAGCAACGCCCTCAGCCTCTTTGTCGGCAACGCGGGCCTCAGCAACATTCTCACAGTAGCCAACGGTGGCAACGCTTCGGCCGGCTCGGGTCTGACCATCGCAGCGTCGAACGGGTCCTCTGCCACGCTGAACATCGGTCGCTTTGGCACCAATGACACCGCGGGAACGATTACTGCGCCGAGCATTGCTTTCGGCGCGGGCACGGGCGTGATCAACTTTAACCAGAGCGATGCGACCACGATCACCGCCACCATTTCCGGCAATGGTGTCGTAAAGCAGCTCGGCGCGGGCACGACAACCTTGAGCGCGTCGAACACCTACACCGGCGGCACGACGATCAGCGCGGGCACGCTCGAGTTGGACAACACCGGCTCGGTGGCGGGCAACATCACCAATAACGCCACGCTTTCCATCAACCGCACCAACAGCTTGACCCTGACCAATGTGGTCAGCGGCACGGGTGCGCTGAGCAAATCCGGCGCGGGCACGGTGATATTCACCGGAGCCAACACCTACTCGGGCGGCACGACAATCAGCGCGGGAACGTTGCAGATCAATGCCGGGGGCGTTGTCTCCAACAGAGCGACCACGCTGGTCGGTTCCGGCGGCTCCGGCACGCTCAACATCAGCGGCGGGACCTACTCGAATCTCAACGTGTCCATCGGGCACAGCGGAGGAACCGGCATCCTCAATCTCAATAGCGGGAGCCTATCCGCGCAAAACCTGGCCGTCAGTGGCAACAGTGCGGCCGCCGGCACGCTGAATCTGAACGGTGGAACCATGGCGGTGGCTGGTTCCTTTGTCGTTGCCTCCGGGGGTACGATCAACGTCAACACCGGCGGCGTGCTCCGCGGCGGCAACGGCGGGCATCTTTCGGCCGATGGCACCAACAGCCTGATCAACTTCAATGGCGGCACGGGAAGCGCCGGGCTGAACCTCTTCGTGGGCAATGGGGGCACCGTGGACCTGAGAGGGTGGTCCATGGATACCAACAGCTGGGGCAATCTGATAGCATCCGCGCCCGGCGGCGTGCTGCGCAACAGCGACAGCTACGCATCCACCATCGCCACCGCGAACACCATCTGGCTCTGGGAAGGAGGGCAAAAGCTGACCATCGATGCGAGCGGCGGCGATATCCTGATCAACTCGTGGATCACCAGCTCCGGGATGACCAACACGGGCATCATCAAGACCGGCAGCAACGCGCTCGTTCTCACTTACTCCGGCAATGACTACAATGGAGGAACCCTCCTGCAGCAGGGCTCGCTGCGGCTCGACCACGCCAATGCGGCGGGCAGCGGTGCGATCACGCAAAGCAATGCAGCTTCGACCTTGCAGATCAATGCGACTGGCACGGTGGCCAACGCGATGAGTCTCTACAACATAGCCACGCTGCAAACGGTTACCCTGAGTGGCAGCAAGACGCTCAATGGAACGACTTACAATGTCGCTGCGGGAACGACGACAACCGAGTCGGGCGTCCTGAGCGGAGCAGGCGGACTGACCAAAAGTGGCACGGGCACGATGACCCTGTCCGCGTCCAACTCCTACAGCGGCACGACCACAGTGAGCGCCGGGGTGCTCTCCTTGGCCAACACCAATGCGCTGAGCGCCAGCACGCTGGACTACTCGAGCGCGGGAAGGGTTTCCTTCAGCAACTTGACCGGCGCGAACTTGGGCGGTTTGCAGGGTTCGACCAACCTCGCGTTGACCAATGCCTCGGGCGGAGCGGTGGCGCTCAACGTGGGAGCTAACAACAGCAACACGACTTACTCGGGTATCCTCAGCGGCGGCGGCAGTCTGACCAAGGTGGGCGCGGGCACGATGATCCTTTCGGGCGCCAATACCTATTCGGGAACCACCACGATCAGCGCGGGGACCGTGGCGATCAGCAATGGAGCCTCGTTCGGTTCGAACACGGTGACCTTCGCCAGCAATGGCACGACCGTGGCGGCCTTGGCCAGCGTGCTGGTGACGAATAACTACGCGCTCACCGGCAGCGGCACGATGGATGTGGGCGCGAATGTTTTGACCAACTCGGGCGTGATCTCGGGCGCAGGCGGCCTGACCAAGGCGGGCGCGGGCACCATGGTTCTCGGCGCAGCCAACACCTACACCGGCGGGACGACGATCAACGCGGGCACCGTGGCGATCAGCAATGGGTCGTCGTTCGGCAACAACACGGTGACCTTCGCCAGCAATGGCACGACCGTGGCAGCCTTGGCTAGCGTGCAGGTGACGAACAATTACGCGCTCACCGGCAGCGGCACGATGGATGTGGGAGCGAACATCCTGACCAACTCGGGCGTGATCTCGGGCGCAGGCGGCCTGACCAAGGCGGGCGCGGGCACCATGGTGCTCGGCGCGGCCAACACCTTCACCGGCATCGTCACGAACAACGCCGGGGCCATCCGCGTGGGCAACGACAGCGGCCTGGGCACGACCAACAGCGGCACGGTGATCGTGAGCGGCTCGGCCTTGGAGCTCACCACGAACAATGTCGGCGGCAACCTCAGCATCGGAGCCGAGTCGCTCTCCTTGGCGGGCACGGGCATCAGTTCCAGCGGCGCCCTGCGCAACATCACGGGATCGAACGCCTACGGCGGCTTGATCACCCTGACCAATTCCACCCGCATCAATGCGGATGCCGGAACTCTGATCCTGACCAATACCGGAACGATCACCGGCGCGACCTTCGGCCTGACTTTCGGTGGCGCGGGCAACATCACAGCGGCAAGCATCATCGGCACGACGACGGGCACGCTTACCAAAGATGGCGCGGGCACGCTGACGCTCAGCGCCTCCAACACCTACACCGGCGGGACGACAATCAATGCGGGCACGGTGGCGATCAGCAACGGGGCATCGTTTGGATCGAACACCGTGACCTTTGCCAGCAATGGCCCGACCGTGGCGGCCTTGGCCAGCGTGCAGGTGACCAACAACTACGCGCTCACTGGCAATGGGACGATGGATGTTGGTGCGAATGTTTTGACCAATTCCGGCGTAATCTCGGGCGCAGGCAGCCTGACCAAAGCGGGCGCGGGCACCATGGTTCTCGGCGCAGCGAACACCTACACCGGCGAAACGACGATCAATGCGGGGACCGTGGCGATCAGCAACGGGTCGTCGTTTGGATCGAACACCGTCACCTTCGGTAGCAATGGCACGACGGTGGCGGCCTTGGCCAGCATGCAGGTGACCAACAACTATGCGCTTACCGGCAATGGGACGATGGATGTTGGTGCGAATGTTTTGACCAATTCCGGCGTAATCTCGGGCGCAGGCAGGCTGACCAAAGCGGGTGCAGGGACTATGGTTCTCGGCGCGGCCAACAACTACACGGGCGGGACAACGATCAACGCCGGGACCGTGGCGATCAGTAACGGGTCGTCATTCGGCAGTAACACCGTGACCTTTGCCAGCAATGGCACGACGGTGGCGGCCTTGGCTAGCGTGCAGGTGACCAACAACTCCGCGCTCACTGGCAATGGCACGATGGATGTAGGCGCGAACATCCTCACCAACTCCGGCGTGATCTCGGGCGCAGGCAGTCTGACTAAAGCGGGTGCTGGAACCATGGTTCTCGGCGCAGCCAATACCTACACCGGCGGCACGACGATCAATGAGGGGACCGTGGCGATCAGCAACGGATCGGCATTCGGCTCGTTCTTGATCGGCTCATACAGGGTCACCTTCGCTAGCAATGGCGCGACAGTGGCGGCCTTGGCTAGCGTGCAGGTGAATAACAACTGGTCGCTCATTGGCAATGGCACCATGGATGTGGGCGCGAACATCATCCTCACCAACTCCGGCGAAATCGAGGGTGGCCCAGGCCGCCTGACCAAATCCGGCGCCGGCACCTTGATCCTCACGGCAGAGAACTATGCTCGGACCATGACGATCAACGAGGGCACGTTGCAAATCGGCAACGGCGGCACGACCGGATCGCTGAACTGGTCCAACTTCCCTTCGATGGTGAACAACGCCAGCCTGATCTTCAACCGCTCGGGCAGCCTGACCCAGATGATTGCGATTAGTGGACCGGGCAGTCTGACCAAGGCGGGCGCTGGCACGCTGATCCTCTCGGGGACCAATACCTACACCGGGGGAACGACGGTCAATGGCGGCACGCTGGGCCTCTCGGGGGCCAACACGCTGGCCGATGCCGGGACAGTGACGGTAACCGGGGCGGGATCGGTGCTGACCAACAACTTCTCCAGCCAGTTCAATGTCGGCAACTCTGGCAGCGGCGGCCAGCTGGTGGTGAGCAATGGAGGGACGGTGAGGACTTTGGGTGCCGTCATCGGCCGGAATTCAACGGCGAGCAACAACAAGGCGACGGTGACCGGGTCGAACTCGCTCTGGATCAACTACTACGACATCTACGTCGGCAACTCGGGCAGCGGCAACAGCTTGGTGATTAGTAACGGCGGGACGGTGTCAGACGAAGGAACAGCTGGTCAGGTTTTCATTGGAGCGAATGGCTCCTCCTCGAACAACAGCGTGCTGGTCACCGGTGCGGGCTCGCTCTGGACCAACCGCAGTGTGCTTTATGTCGGCAGCTCTGGCAGCGGCAACAGCCTGGTCATTTCCAACGGCGGCACGGTGGCGGTTTCTTCCAGCTACATCGGCTTTTCTTCCATAAACAACAGCGTGCTGGTCAGCGGTGCAGGCTCGCTTTGGACCAACAGTAGCACGCTGTCGGTGGGGCGCGGGAACACCAACAACGCTCTGACCGTATCGGATGGTGGCACCCTCGCGGCCTCGGCTATCAGCATCGCCGCGAACGCCGGTTCCTCCGGCACCTTGAACATCGGCCGCTTAGGCACCAATGATGCGGCTGGCACGATCACTGCACCGACCATCGCCTTCGGATCGGGCACGGGCGTGATTAACTTCAACCAGAGCAACAGCACGACGCTGTCTGCCGTCATCTCCGGCAACGGCACAGTGAACCAACTCGGCACGGGGACAACGACCCTGAGCGGAGCCAACACCTACACGCGTGGCACGGTGGTCTCGGCGGGATCACTCGTCGGAACGACGACAAGTTTGCAGGGCGCGATCACCAACAATGCGGCAGTGACCTTCGATCAGAGCACGGCCGGCACTTACAGCGGGGCGATGAGTGGCAGTGGCTCCCTGAGCAAAACCGGCATCGGCCGCCTGAGTCTGAGCGGGAGCAGCAGTTACAATGGGGCGACGGCGGTCTCGGCCGGCGACCTCAACCTCTCCGGCGGATCGATCGCCAACTCGGCGGTCACCGTGGCCTCCGGCGCGAGCCTCAGTGGCTACGGTTCGGTCGGCACGATCGGCGGCGCGGGCGCGATCAATCCGGGCAACAGCCCCGGCATCCTGACCACCCCGCAAGTGGATCCCTCTGGGGGAACGGATTTCAACTTTGAAATGACCGGCACTGCTCCGACCTACAACAATGCATCCAACAGCGTGAACGATGTCATCCGGATCACGGGTGCAACTCCATTTAGTCAGGCCCTCGCCGCGGGCAATGGGGTCTTCATTTACTTCAGCGGAGCCGCGCTCTTCACCGGAAGCACCGCGGTGCAATACCAAGGCGGCTTTTTCACCGACCAGTCAGCGAGTTTCGCCAGTTCGATTAGCGGCGCGACGTACAATTATTACTTCGCCAATACCAACGGCCCCACCACCTACAACGGGGTCAGTTACTACAACAAAGCCCAATACGAATCCCTCGTCTTGGGCACCAACATGAACATCACCGTCACAACGGTGGCCCAGACGGCAAACTTCGGCAGTGGCGACGTCAACGGGCAGGTCATGCAAGTCCAGGTCGTTCCCGAGCCGAGCACCTACGCGTTGCTGGCCTTGGCCGCGGCGGGATGGGGCGCACACGCGTGGCGCCGGCGGAAGCAAGTTTCCTGAATAACCATCGGGGGGTGGTAATTCATGGCGACACCCGCGCGGCAACGTGCGGGTGTTTCGTTTGTGCTCGGCCACATTCATGCAGCGCAGGGTAGGTGCGCTGACTTGGGTTATCTTCGTCCGCGGCCAAAGACCACGGCTCAGCGGGCCGCCCTATGTGTCGCGCCGGTTTGTGCCATCGGTGCTGGCTTTGAGGGCAGCTTTCCCTCGCCGATGCCACCCAACTGGACTTTGGTCTCTCCGAAGCTTATGGTGCCCCTTCGTATGAAGAAAATCATGGCAAGTTTTGCGGTTGTTGTTTGCCTCGCCAGTTGCCCTTGGACCGCACAGGCCCAGACGACGTATTCCGCATTGCAGAACGTCGCGAACTTCGGATGGCTCGACCAGAGAGAGCCGCAGATTGTCCAAGCCACCGGGCAAAATGGTTGCAATCCGACCTCCTGGGTCAACCTGATGGTCAAACTGCAAAACCAATACCCCGAAACCTTCCAGACAGCCCTCGTCGGCGCCACGTATGGCGACTGGATCCAGTCTGCCATTAATTTATCCGGGCCATCCTACTTGAATACCACGCCGACGCAGGGGACAGACTCGGCTAATATTACTTCCGGCATGGAAAGCTATTTCCAGTCGAAAGGTTTTTCCGATTTGTCGGTCACCAAATATACTTTTCCCCGGCTGTCCGACTTGTATCAGTCCGCTTTGCTTTCGGCCACCGTGCAGCTGTTGCTCTTTCCCCTGCCGGGCAGCGCAGCCACCATCGGGCACGCGGTTTCTTTTGGCGGCTTCAACTGGACCGACCTAAATAATCTGGGTTACGTCAGCGAGACGGACAACGCCACCATTTCGTTCGTTGATCCGCAAGATCCTTTGCATGGCGCCGTTCCGGGTGCCGGAGCGGGTTTCGCCAGCGCGCATGCTTGGGATGCTTATGATGGGGTCAATTATTTCTCGATCGCCCAGTATGCGGGCAACGACTATTATATTCATTCGGCTTATGCGGTGGTTCCAGAGCCGGCCACTTTCCATTATTTTGCCTTCGGCATCCTCTCCTTGTTCTTCGTGGTCTGCAGGCGGATGAAGAATTCTTCGGTCTGACCCGGTCTGAAACTTCCGGGGGACTCCTCCGCGCCGTCGCCGCACGGCTCCGTGCGCTTCGTGTCTCCGTGAGAGTTCTCAAGTTCCCGGGCCAAGGCTCGGGAGGCAGGGAGCGGACATTGCTCTCACCAAGGCACGGAGATCACGGAGGAGGGAATGGCGGGAATTTTTTGAACACAAGGTAACGAGCACCGGAGCGCACGGGCGCTCGGGGCAGATGGCCAGAGGCCACCGAAGGCGAGGGAGTCAACGAAACGAAGAGAGGAACGT
This sequence comes from uncultured Verrucomicrobiota bacterium, assembly GCA_903934135.1. GTDB lineage: Bacteria > Verrucomicrobiota > Verrucomicrobiia > Chthoniobacterales > JACTMZ01 > JACTMZ01. Next base: position 3,156 of record CAIZMQ010000090.1, on the reverse strand, counting down.
GCGTCCGGGATTTGCTCTTGAATTTGGGAAGGGCAAGGCGAGAGTCTCGCCATGATTTCTCACGTGCGGCCATGTCTCGGGATCTGTGCTTTCCTTCTGGCCATCGATGCCGCGGCGCAAACTTTTCCCCCGGCCAACCCTTTCATGGGACCACCCGGCACCGCCACGATGCACGCCAACGCGGCGTCGTCCGACGCCACCACGAATCCAGGACCCGGCTCCGGACCTGTCTCGATCATCAATACGAATTACGGCGCTGTCTTTCCGACCATTCTCATGGGATCGGACGGACTGATCGTGTCGGTCGCCACCCGGCTGGAAAACCGGACTCCCTACGTTTACCTCCTCGACCCGACCACCCTCGAGTCGCTGGCCACTCCGATGGAGCTCGTCAGGTCCACCACGAGCGAACTTGCCGGCGGGATTTATTCCTACTTGGACAACGACGACCGCTTGGTGCTGGTCAACGCCAACGGCTTTCTCCAGCGAATTTCCCACACCCAAGCGGCCGGCGGTTCGTGGTCGCTCAACGTCGAGTCATCGGTGCAAATCGGCTATCCCGATGTCGTCGGCCTTGTTCCCGACTACCAAGGGAGGGTCTGGTTCGCCACCGCCCAGGGAACATCGGCCGGTTCGGGGGCGGTGGTCGGCTATTACGACCCTTCCACCGAGCAGACCGCACACGTCACCCTGCCGACCGGCGAGCAGGTCGCCAACAGCATTTCGTCTTCACCCGCCGGTGTGGCCGTTGCCTCCACCGCCGCGCTCTACATGTTCAATGCAGGCACCAACGCACCGGAGCAACTTTGGCGTGAAACCTATGACGCAGGTCCGGCCCGCAAGCCCGGGCAGTTGAGTTGGGGCACGGGTGCCACGCCGGCCTTTTTCGGACCTACCAACGGCTATGAATACCTGACGATTACCGACAACGCCGCACCGCAAGAGAACATCCTGGTTTACCAGACAATTTCCGGCGCCTTGGTCGGCTCGGTGCCCTTCCTGACCGCCGGCGTGAACAGCGGCAACGAGGATGCGGCGATCGCCGTGGGCAACAGCATTTATTACCCGAGCACCTACGGCTACCCGTATCCGCCGTCGGCGGAGAGCGGTCCGAGCGACCCCGCATCCGCACCGTTCGTTGGCGGCATGCAACGCGTGGATGTGTTGCCCGACGGCAGCCTTCAAACCGTCTGGTCGAACAACACGATCACCTCGGCTGCGGAGCCGCGCTTGTCGGTTTTCGACAACCTCATCTACACCATGAGTGTCGACACCAACACCCGCGTCTACAGCATGATCACGATCGATCCGGATACTGGTGCAGTGCTCAGCAGCACTCCCTACGGTTCCTCATCCGGCGACAACCCGCTGCAGATGGTCAGCATGATCAGTCCCGATGGCGTGCTCTACCAAGGCACGGAGCACGGTCTTATCCGGGTCGAAGCTGTGCCGGAGCCCTCGACCTATGCGCTGCTTGGTATCTCGGCCGTTGCCCTCGGTGCGTACGTCCTGCGTCGTCGGCGCCTGAGCTGAGTTTTTTTGACAAATCACCCGAGCGCACAGGCGCTCGGGAAGCGGGAACTTTTTTGCAGGCCAACACCCCGGAAGTACCCCGATAAGCATCTTGCGCGTGTTTGGTCATCGATCCAAGATGGCGTCCTCAGCATCGAACTCGAACCGTGAGAAAAAAATCCCATTTCGCTATGGCGCTCTGTGTCGCCCTCGCCTTCACGCCCAGCCTCCAAGCCCAACCGCTGGTCACGATCGACTTGGTCACCGTGGGAGATGCGGGCAATACCATGGACAACACGGGCTACGGAGCCGTGACCAACGTGTTTGCCATCGGCCAATACGAGGTGAGCCTTTCGCAATACGCGACCTTCCTCAATGCCGTGGCGGCAACGGATACCTACAGCCTTTACAACGCAGACATGGCGACGTTTATGAACACCGCCGGCATCTCGCGGACCGGGAGCAGCGGCAGCTACAGCTATGTGCTGGTCGGCAGCGGGAGCCGTCCGGTGAGTTATGTGAGCTGGTTCGACGCGGCACGTTTCGCCAACTGGATGCAAAATGGAGCCACCGCCGGCTCGAGCACCGAGACCGGTGCCTACACGCTCGACGGGGCGACGAGTGGCATCATCACGAAAAACGCGGGCGCCACTTGGTGGATCCCGGGCGAGGACGAGTGGTATAAAGCAGCTTACTACAAGGGCGGCGGCACGAACTCCGGTTACTGGCTGTATCCGACGCAGAGCGACAACCAGCCCGGGAACATGGTCGGCAGCGATTCGAATCAGGCGAATTACAACAACGGAGTCTATTCGGTAACGCAAAGCGCGGAAGCCAGCAATACCCAGAACTACCTCACGGAATCGGGAGCTTTCGTCGACTCGGAAAGCTTTTATGACACTTATGACCAGGGAGGAAATGTGTTTGAGTGGAATGACTCGATCCAAGGTCCGTATCGTGGTCTCCGCGGGGGTGCCTGGACCGTCAACTTCAACTATGTTTCCCTCGGGTCCTCCTTCAGCCTCGACTACGTGCCCGAGAGCGAGACCTACTCCTTGGGATTCCGCCTCGCCACCGTCCCCGAGCCCTCGACTTATGCACTGCTCGGGCTCGGTGTGCTTGGGGTGCTGATCGCACTTCGTCGTCGCAAACTCGGCTAATCCATTAATTTGAAAAAAGACAAACCCATCGCCATGAAAAAAACCATCCTTAATCCGTTGCTTGCCCTTGCCGGCTGTTTCGCTGCTTTCAATGGCACGTCCACCCTTCATGCCCAGACTACCAACATCTGGAACTTCAACTTCTCCGGTTCGATCGTCCAGTGGACGGTGCCGCAAACCACCATGTACAGCATCACGGCTTACGGTGCTGCGGGCGGAACTGGCGCGACCAGTTCTGGAGGTCTGGGAGCTGTGGTCTCCGGGAGCTTTCAGCTAAACGCCGGGGAAGTCCTTTCGCTCTTGGCTGGCGGCCAAGGGAACGGCAGCCTCGGGATTTACCCTGCCGGCGGCGGTGGCGGAAGCTTCGTCGTGCTTGGTGCAACTAACACTCCCCTCGCAGTCGCGGGCGGGGGTGGAGGAGCTGGATACCATACGGACACGCAAGTAAATGCGACTACCAACACTACGGGAAACAATGCTTGGT